>JBAUUA010000983.1:0-2849 GCA_049582465.1 Bradyrhizobium sp.
AGCGCTTTGGTCTAAAGCCGGAGCGGCTTGCCGGCGATACTGCCTACGGAGCGGCTCCGATGCTGAACTGGCTGGTCGAGGAGAAGGGCATCGCGCCACATATCCCTGTGTTCGACAGGTCGAAGCGGGATGATGGCACCTTCTCGCGCAGCGACTTTCGATATGATCCGACAAGCGATGTCTACCACTGCCCTGCGGGTAAGACCCTGACGACAACCGGGACATTGGTGAATGATGGAACCACGCTGCTCTATCTGGCGAGGAAGCATGATTGCGACGGTTGCGAACTCAAAGCGCTCTGCTGCCCGAAGGTCCTGTTTCGTAGGATCCCGCGCGACATCCATGAGCACGCCCGAGACGTTGCCCGATCTTTCTCGGACACCGAAGCCTTCGAGCAATCACGTCGTGAGCGCAAAAAGATCGAGATGCGGTTCGCACACTTGAAGCGCATCCTGAGGCTCGGTCGGCTTCGACTGCGTGGCCCACGAGGCGCTCAGGATGAGTTTGTTCTGGCGGCCATCGCCCAGAACCTGCGGCGACTTGCATCGCTAGTCGCGAGGCCGCCACCCGCTCAGGCTCTGTGCATCGCGTAGCGTTGGAGTTGCGTAGAGGGCGTCAGGGTCGGCAGATCAAAGCCGGCCGCCCTTAGCCAAATAGCTGACGGGCATCCATCGGCCGCAACCGACTTTTGCAACAAAATCGGCACTTTTCGGACGTGGAGCCATGCCCGACTTGAGTCCGCGATGCGCACCAAGGCGGACGTCGACCGTCCGCTCCAGGTTTGTGGGCTCACGCCCTAGGCAGCCCTGATATTCGCCATGAAGCGGTCGAGTTCCTCGCGCAGCCGTGCGCTCTCACTGGAAAGGCTCCTGGCCGAATTCAGCACCTCCTCGGAGGCCGATCCGGTTTCGGTGGCGCCGCGATTGACCTGCATGATATCGGTGGCCGCCTGCTGGGTGCCTTGCGCGACGTTCTGAACGTTGCGCGCGATCTCTTGCGTGGCCGAGCTCTGCTGCTCCACGGCGCTCGCGATTGCCGAGGCGATGCTGGAGATCTGGCCGATGGTGCCGCCGATCTCCTTGATGGCCGCGACCGATTCCTGGGTCGCGCCCTGCATGCCCGCGATGTGGGTCGATATCTCGTCGGTCGCCTTCGCGGTCTGGCTGGCGAGCGATTTGACCTCGGAGGCGACGACCGCGAAACCCCTACCGGCGTCGCCGGCGCGCGCGGCCTCGATGGTCGCGTTCAGCGCCAACAGATTGGTCTGCTCGGCGATCGCCGTGATCAGCTTGACCACGTCGCCGATCTCCTGCGCGGCGCGCGACAATTTGCCGATCCGGCCGTCGGTCTCCTGCGCCTGGACCACGGCGGCTTCCGCGATCCGGTTGGAATCGCGCACCCGCCGGCCGATCTCGTCCACCGAAGTGGACAGCTCTTCCGTGGCGGTGGCGACCGATTGCATGTTGCTGGAAGCCTCTTCCGATGCGCCGGCGACCTGGCTCGACAGGCTCTGGGTGGTCTCCGCGGTCCGCGTCAGCGTGCCGGCGGCCTGTTCGAGCTGAACGGCGGAGGCTGAAACGTTGGAGACGATCGCTCCCACCGCCGCCTCGAATTGATCGGCGAAGCGAATGAGCTCGCTGCGCCGCGCCGCGCCGGCCGCCTTGTTCTGGGCGTCATGGGCCGCGGCGTCGCGCTCGGCCTTGGCGATCGCCTGCATCTTGAACTCTTCCACCGCGGCGGCCATCTCGCCGATTTCATCCCTTCGCCCGAGACCCGGCAGCACGACATCGAAATTGCCGCCGGCAAGCTCGCGCATCGCCTTGCACATCTCGACCATCGGCCGGGAGATCCCCTTGCCCAGCAGCAGCGCCAGCACGGCGCCGAGCAGGAAGCCGCCGGCCGCGAGCATCACGATCAGCCGTTCGGTATCGCCGATGGTCGCATCCGACTCGGCTTCAAGTCTCTTCTGGTCGGACGACAGGTCCGTCTTCAGCGCGCCCGCGCCCTTGACGATCGCGCCGGCCGATTCGTTCATCTCGGCGACGAGCTTGTCGATCGACTTCGCGTTCTCGACCAGTCTGGTCAGCGCCTGCCGGTATTCCTCCAGCAGCCCGCCGGCCTCTTTCAGGCCCTGCGCGATCTTTTCGTCCTTGCTGGGGATGGTCCGCATCGAATTCTCGACGAATTTGAGGCGCGCCAGCGCGCTGTTGGCAACCGTCTGGTCGGAATTGATGACGAAGGTATTGGCGAGTGCCGTCACGGCCTGGAACTGCTCGGTCACTTTCTTTGCGCCGAACTCGATCGCCTGAAGCTCCGCATCATCGGCGTTGCTGGGGAGATCGTCGAGCTTGTAGCGCAGCATGTTGCCGCTTTTCGCCAGCTGGTTCTGCGTCACCAGCGCGCTGTCGCGCTTGACCTTGAGGATGTCGGCGAAAAGCTTGCTGAAGGTGCCGAATTCGCCGGCCAGCCGCGCCACCTGGTCGCGGCGCGCCGGATTGGCGGTGCCTTTCATCGATCGGTCGATGGCGTCTTTCAGACTTGCCTCGGCCGCCAGCGCCGCGGTGGCATCGTCTTCCTTGCCCGTCACCACATAATAGCGCGCCAGCGCCCGGTACGAGATCAGCTCGCGGTCGATATTGCGGGCGAGGTCAGCCTCCGAAACGCTGGTCCGGTAAGTCCTGACGCCGGAGGAGACCCGCTCGAATCCGAAATAGGCGATGCCCATGCTGACCGCCGTGATGGCGAGCACCACGGCGAAACCGAGGGTGACTTTGCCGCGAAAGCGCAAGCTCGGGAGTTTTGACGATGCCGATTGCGAACCCACCCCGGACCTCCCAGCGATTTTCCAA
>JBAUUA010000984.1:0-3983 GCA_049582465.1 Bradyrhizobium sp.
GCGCCGGTGAATTAGTGAGGTTCGGCGCTTTCGCTGTCGTTAAAAAAGCGAGAGGCAGTCGAGATAGCGGTTGCCGTGCGTATCCCACACCCAGGCGCCCTCGCCGGGCGATAGAACGACCCCGAGAGGCTCGTAGTTCTGAGCGCCAAAGCGCGCTTCCCTCGCGATGAAATCAGTGACCGGTGGACCCATCTTTCGTCACTCCAGTTGCAGCGAGCTGGCACCAACTCCAATCGCACTGGTCAAGACCTTGAGCATCAGGTGGCGCATCGACTCTCGAAAATAGTGGCTAACGATCACGAATCCAATGGATGGTTCGGCTTGGTCTACCGACCTCATGAGGACGTCATCCCGTCTTGATCCGGCAAACCGAGCTGAGTACGCGCATCGCGCGAGGACTTCGTCCGGTTTCAGGTTGCGACGGTGTGATGGTCGTTTACCCTCTTCGAAGCGCGAGTATCAATTTTGCAATTATGGTGTAGTCTGAATCTGTGCACGTCGATCATCGACTTGCATCGAGCCACCTTTTGGGTCACGGAGGGCACATGGCCAAGAAAGCGAAGAAGGCAAAGAAGGCAGCCAAGAAGAAGAAGTAACCGTTCGACGAAACCTCTTAGCATCCGGATAGCGTCTGACGTCCGTTACGCCCATTGCTGCACGGACAGGCCGCAGCTTTAGCCGACAGAATATCCGCGCAACAAAGTCAGGCCGGACCATTATGCAGATGGCTGCTGCATAACGGTCCGGTTTTTCATTGGGACTTGATCAAGCGCTCGCGTCATTCAGCACGCCGCCAGCAGCTGTCGACATTCGCGGGCAGAAAGCGCGCCGCGCCCCTATAGCGCGATAGTCTGGTTGGGAAGCGATCTCATCCTGATGTCGCGCGGCGCCTGCGACACGCGGAAGACCAAGTACGTCCTCGATTAATCCCGCTCCGCCGCGATCATGTGTGTAACCTTGGGCTCGCCCTCGAGATGGAACCGTTGCACCTGCTGTTGCAGCACCCGATCAGCATTGGTGACGCGTTCGTGCTGACGCAGGTGCTCGAGCCAAGATTCGACCAAAAACGTCTCGACGAATCGCGCCGGGTCGGCCGCATCTTGGAACACGCCCCACGCGTAAGCACCGTCGCGCCGCCGCTCATGGCCGAGGCGGTCGAGCACCGCGAGGAACGGCTTCCGTCTGGTCGGATCGATGCGGTACTCGACCGTCACCAGCACCGGCCCACGGTCCTCTTCGATCGTGCCGCTCACGATCGGCGGCTGCCAATGCAGCGACGGCGTCAGATCGACATCGGCGCCGGTCTGCAGGTGCCAGCGCCAGGTGAGTGGGATGGTCGCGAGCGCGCCGGCGGCCGCGATGAAATGCGCAATCGGCAGGCCATAGAGCTGCGCCATCTGGCCCCACAACGCACTGCCGGCCGTATGCGCCCCGAGATAGACCGTCATGAACAGCGCAAGCCCGCGCGCCCGCACCCATTCGGGCAAGGCGACCTGCGCCGATACGTTGAGGGTCGAGAGCACCGCGATCCACGAAGCGCCGGCGATCAGGCTCGCGATCAGGGCAGTTAGGGAATCGCGCGCGAGCCCGAACAGTACCAGCGCGAACGCCGTGCCGAGGGTGCCAGCCACGACCAGCCGATCGGCGCCAAGCTGCCGTTTCGCCCACGACAGCGCGAACGCGGCGCCGACCGCGCCGGCGCCGATTGCGCCGAGCAGAATGCCGTAGATCTCCGGCCCGGCCGCAATTTGGCTGCGCGCCACCAGCGGCAGCAGCGCCCAATAGGCGCTGGCGAACAGGAAGAAACCAACCGCGCGCAGCAGCGTCGTGCTCAGAGAGCGGTTATGCCGCGCATGCCGCAGCCCGGTGCGGATCGCGCGACCGAACCGCTCCGCCGGCAGATGGCTCCGGCCGCGCCGCGGCGGGTGCCACCACATGAGCCCGCCGTTGATGCCGAGATTGCTCACGGCATTGATCCACAACGGTGCCGTGATGCCGAAGGCTGCCGTCAACGCGCCGCCGAGCGCAGGCCCGATCGCGCGGCTGACGTTGAAGCCGATGCTGTTGGCCGCGATTGCGGCATGCAGGTCCTGCTTCGGCACGAGTTGCGGCGTAACCGCTTGCCAGGCCGGCGCCGTCAGCGCTCCGAAGGCGCCGATCAGGAATGTGAATACGAGGAGTAGGCTCGGAGTCACAAGATCGGAGGCGACCAGAGCCGCGAAGATCGCCGCGATAGCGGTGTTAGCGGCTTCGCCCACGATCAGGAAGCTTCGTCGGTCGACGATGTCGGCAAGTGCACCGGCGGGGATCGCGATCAGGAAGATCGGTAGGCTGGCGGCGACCTGCACCAGCGACACGGTCAGCGGATCGGGATCGAGGCTCGTCATCAGCCAACTTGAGGTGGCAGTGTACATCCAGGTGCCGATGTTGGCGACGACCGAGGCGGTCCAGATCACCGTGAACGCCGAATGGCGGAACGGACTGAAGGCCGAACCGGTCGTCGGCTTGGGGTCGTCGCGGATAGCACGTGGGGCTTCGCCTGCAGACATCCTTGTCAGTTAGGCCGTGCCGACAGAAAACACCAGCGCCAGTGCACTATTGGCGGCGCGATCACTCAAGTACTTTTGCGAATTCAGTATCCGACATTGTAGCTCGCCGGACTGACAAGCGAATTTTCGAGGTTCCTATCGCCATTCGGCGCTAATGCGACAAAATATGTCCAGTACGTGACCGGCTCTGTGCTCGACGAACCGCCAATTCTCGGGGCAGTTATCCATCTTTGGGCAGAACCGACAGAACCCGTTCGATGAAGGTGTGAAACTCCGCCATGTACGTGCGTAGAAACTCCTCGGTCGATCCCACGGTTACTTCGCCTTGATCGGTTATCAAGCCGGGCGTAAACTGAATGTAGGCCTCTGGCGCATTCATCTGGGGCGAGTTGCAGAACCCCAATACGCTGCGCAGGCTTTGCTGCGCGACCGCGGTGCCGATCGCTCCAGGGGATGTGCCGATCACCGCCGAGGGTTTGTTGGTGAACGAGTTCGTGCCATAGGGGCGGCTCGCCCAGTCGATCGCGTTCTTCAGGCCGCCAGGAATTGAGCGATTGTATTCCGGCGTCACGAACAGCAGCGCATCGACCGCCTGAAGAGCCTCCTTGAACGCGCGTGCCACTGGTGGAAAGTCCGCATCATAATCATAGCTGTAAAGCGGAAGATCCTTGAACGATATTTCGGTAAATTCGAGGCCCCGCGGCGCGAGCTTGGTGAGCGCCATGGCGAGCTTGCGATTGATTGATGCGGTAGCAAGGCTCCCGACGAAGCAACCTACTTTGTAGGTAATCATAGCATCCCTCGTTGGTGTTCAGTCTAGGGAGATCACAGTGCCGCGGAACTCTTTCATTCGTGCGCCAAACAGCGGCCAGCTACCATCCTCAACAACAACCGAAGCGTCGACCGTAGTACAGTGGTCAATGAGTTCTTCTAGCGCGCGGCTTCCCTTAGAGGCCACTCTATCGTGGGGGGAAAACAGCGCCACTAAATTACGCATAACGGTGACCTTCGGAGCCTGTACCGAAAAGCCAGCCGATGCACCGCCAGATTACCTCAGCTTGACGATCACGTCTCACGAAATCGTTCGCTCGCCTTTCAAATGTGAGGTTCCCGTCAAGCAGCTGGCTGGAATTTCATACCGATGAATGACGACCTTTCGGAACGGTCATCGCGACCGCGGCGATGGCGATAACGACCATCCCGACATTGAAAATCAGCGCCATGCTGGCAGCGAAGCGGACGTTGACGTTGTCGGTTCTTCCCATCGCCATATCGGCAATGGGGCCGAGGTCTTTCAAATGGCTTAAGCCCGTGAAGATCGCAGCGGAAATCGCGACCCCGAAGGCGGAGCCGAGCGATGAGGCCATCTTGTAGATGCCGGAGGCCGATCCCGCCTTGTCCTGCGGTACGTTGGACAGGGCCGCGTCGGTGGAC
>JBAUUA010000985.1:0-1688 GCA_049582465.1 Bradyrhizobium sp.
CGACTGGCCGGAACCGTTCGGCCTCGTGATGATCGAGGCGATGGCCTGCGGCACCCCCGTGATCGCCTATAACCGCGGCTCGGTCGCCGAGATCATCGACGACGGACTGACCGGCTTTGTCGTCGAGGACGAAACCAGCGCGGTCGCCGCGGTCGACCGCCTGTCGGGCCTCAGCCGGGCGGCGATCCGCAGGCAGTTCGAAGCCCGTTTCACCGCCCGCCGCATGGCGCTCGATTATCTCGCCGCCTATCGCAGCCTGATGGAGGCCGCCAAGCCGCGCATCAAGCTGGTGAGCAGCGCGGAGTAGCGGGAGGCGCTGTCGCAAGCATGCGTTGGTGCAATTTGCAGCAAAAGAGCACCGCCGCGGCACCATCCAGACCCGTCGTCCCCGCGAAAGCGGGGACCTATACGCCGTGCCATCTGTTGTGAAAGACGGTCTTCGACGGCTTTCGCGCAACCACTAACGCCTGTGGTTATGGGTCCCCTGAGTTCACAAACGAAGTGCAACACTTCCTTGAGGAGGTTGCCATGGGGCGGAGTTACGACCAGCTTTCGCTGGGACGACGACTGGTTGTTTGACGCGCCTTCTGGTTCCTTATGGCCGGGCTCGTCCCGGCCATCCATGTATTAACTTGCGCGCCGAGACGTGGATGCCCGGCGCAAGGCCGGGCATGATAGAAACTTTATTGTTAGGCCTCATACCTTCGGCTGCATTTCGCCCTTACCCCATCCGGTGCGCGGCGCAGAGCTTGTTGCCGTCGGGATCGCGTAAATAGGCGAGATAGATTTTGCCTTGCGGGCCCTCGCGCACGCCCGGCGGGTCTTCGCAGCTCTTGCCGCCATGGGCGACGCCGGTGGCGTGCCAGGCGTCGGCCTGCTCGGGGGAAGCGGCGACGAAGCCGACGGTGCCGCCATTGGCAGGCGTTGCAGGCTTGCCGTCGATCGGCTTCGATACCGAGAAGACGCCGGTCTTGGTCCGGTAGAAAACGCGGTGGCGGTCGACCCGTCCCGGCGGGACACCGAGCGTGCCGAGCAACGCGTCATAGAACGATTTTGCCTTGTCCAGGTCGTTGGTGCCGATCATCACGTGCGAGAACATCCTGCCCTTTCCTCCCCAATGTTGGCCGGGCGATCGAAGCCGCCAGGCGCCCTGCTTTTTTACGGAAGGAATTTGGATCGCGCCAGCGCGATGATGGGCCGCGGCCCGCCCGCCATGATCCCCGATTGAGGCTAGGCCAGCCGTTCGGTGGAGGCGTCGCGCGATGGAGAGGCGGCCGGCGGCTGGGACAGGGACCAGCCGATCCGCCTGAGCATCACGCTGGCGCGCTCGGCGCTGTGGTCGAGCAGCCAGCGGCCGAACGCGGACGGCGATAGCGCCGGCGCGTAGAGAAATCCCTGGACGACGTCGCATCCGAGCTCCGCGAGCCATTTTCGCTGCCCGTCGGTTTCGACGCCTTCGGCGACGACGGTAAGCTGCAGGCTCTGGCCGACGCGAACCACCGAGGTCACGATCGCCCGCGCGCTCGCGTCGGTCTCGACGTCGCGCATGAAGCTGCGGTCGATCTTCAGCTCGCGGATCGGCAAATGCGCCAGCCGGCTGAGGCTCGAATAACCCGTCCCGAAATCGTCCAGCGACAGTCCCACGCCCAATTCGCGAATGGCGTTCATGGTCTCGATCGCGACCGAGC
>JBAUUA010000986.1:0-3892 GCA_049582465.1 Bradyrhizobium sp.
GCCATCGAGGCCGCGCGCGAACTGCGCCGTGCCAATCCGAGCGCGGTCTACGAGATCCGCCCGGTATCGCTGTATCGCCCGGGCGCGCCCTTGCCGCTGACGGAGGACGTGGCGGAAGGATGACGAGGCGGGCGAGGTTTGGAGCTAATTAGGTCGGCGCCACGCCTTGCTCATCAGCGCAAAGCGGGATGGCACGCCGAGCCGTAGCTCGCGTCCAACAGCCCGCCTTCGCCCTTTGGGCTCCGACGCGGCAGCCTCACTCGCTTCGCGAGCGAAGGCTGGTGGGGGAAGAAGGACTCGAACCTTCGAAGTCATAAGACGGCTGATTTACAGTCAGCTCCCTTTGCCACTCGGGACACTCCCCCGTTTAACGGCGTCGCAGGCCCGCCCGCCGAAAACGGCGACGGAGAAGGCCATGTATGACGTTAAAACCGGACACCGATGGCGGGTTCCCGGTCGGCGCGTTTATGCGGGATGGGCCATGGCAAAGTCAACCAATGCGATCCCCAAATGCGCAGCCTGGCGGCCCCAAATTGCCATTATCCGGAACCCGTGACAGAAGCTTGCCATGAGCGATCGCGAGCGAAAGCAGCATTTTGGACGCCGCGGCGGCAAAGGCCCCGGGGGGAGCCGTGAATCCGGCCGGCGGCCGGCCAGGCGCGGCGGCGATTCAAGCCCCGACGGGCCGGTGATTCTCTATGGCTGGCACACGGTGGCGGCGGCGCTGGCCAACCCGCAGCGCCATATCCGCAAGCTGATGCTGTCGGAGAACGCCGCGCGGCGGCTCGCCGAGGAGAACATCGCGCTTCCCCTGACGCCGGAGATCGTGCGGCCGGCGCTGATCGACCAGCGGCTCGGCCCGGACGCGGTGCATCAGGGGCTGCTGGCAGAGGCCGACCCCCTGCCCTCGCCTGACATCGACACGCTGCCTCAGGAGGGCATCGTGCTGGTGCTCGACCAGATCACCGATCCGCACAATGTCGGTGCGATCCTGCGCTCGGCGGCGGCGTTCGCAGTCAAGGCCATCGTGACCACCGCGCGCCATTCACCGGAAGCGACCGGTGTGCTGGCGAAATCCGCCTCCGGCGCGCTGGAACTGGTGCCGCTGGTCACGGTGCAAAACCTCGCGCGCGCGCTCACCGAAATGAACGACCAGGGGTTTCTGACGGTCGGGCTCGACAGCCAGGGCAGCGAGAATCTCGGCAGCGTCGCCCTGCGGCAGCCGCTGGCGCTGGTGCTCGGCGCCGAGGGCAAGGGCCTGCGGCAGTTGACGCGCGAGACCTGCGGCGTGGTGGCGCGGCTCGACATGCCCGGCGAAATCAAGAGCCTGAACGTCTCCAACGCCGCGGTGCTGGCGCTCTATATCGGCGCCAGCCGGCTCGGCCTGATGAATTAGAGCGTCCGCTCGAAAACGCTCTGAAAAAATGCCAACGCCCGCTCGCGAGCTGCGAACGGGCGTCGACGTCTTGCGGTGCTGAGAACTGCGGTGCTGAGAATCAGTAGTAGCGGCGCAGCACGTGGCGATAGCCGTAATGCATGCTGTGATGTGCATGGCCGTAGTGCCAGCCGCGATAATGGGGATGGGTGTGGTAGCGGTACACAGGGTGGCCGTCGATGCCGGCTTCCTCATAGGTCGGATAGGGCGCGAAGGCGCCGGGACCGGTAAAGGTCGGGCCCTGGTTGACGTAGTAATACTGATGGCGCATCGGGGCGGCATGATACTGCTCGACCGGGTCGGCCAGCCGTTCATAACCCCAGCCACCGCAGCCGGTGTTGCAGCCGGAATAAACCGGCGCCGGCGGCACATAGGCCTGGGGCTGCACATAAACCTGCGGCTGCGCGCACGGCTCGACGTAAGCCTGTCCGCATGGCGAGCAGCCCTGGAACAGGCCGCCTCCGCACGCCATCGCGGGCACGGCGCCCGCGGTCATCACGGCAAATGCCGCCACCAATCCTGAAATCGTCTGACGCATTAGTCTAACTCCTGTGGACGTACTCTTTACTGGCGTAAGTTCAATTCGGAAGTTTCCCGGGTTTGCGTTGCGGAAGATTCCGCGGCGGGCCGGCCGGCTCCCGCAGCAGGCCGGCGTCGTCGCCTTGCGGCGCGACAATGATCGGCGGCGGATACAGGGGAACCTCGGGCTGCGGCGCCGGCGGCGCGGAATGCGCCGACCAGGAATCATGATAGCTCTCGGCGGGCTGCGGCAGCTTGCGGTTGGCCGGCGGTTCGATTTCGAGGCGCCCATAGCCCGGCTGCTGCCCGGCGCTCGGATAATAATGACCGACGTTCGGCACGGGATCGTAAGGGCGGCCGCCGTAGACCGTGGGCGTGATGTGCCAACCCTTGCCGAGACCCCAATCGCCCTCGACCACCGCATAGGATGCGTCGACGCCGTTAATGACGATGGGAACTCCGGGACGGCCGGGTATGACCAGAACGGGCCCGCCCTCGGCCAGCGCCGCGGCAGTGGTTCCGATCAAAATGGCCAGCACCAGGCCAGTACGCATTGTTGCGGGTCCCAATTGTTGCGGACAACCTAGTCGAATGACCAGCCACAGGGGTTAAAGGCCCGGGCCGAATTTCCAGTAAGCCTAACGCGCAAGGGTTTACGCCCGCTCAATTGCCGGCAATCCCGATCAGGAAATGTTAAGGGGGCGCAGCGCTCGCGCTACGCAAACGCCGTCGCGACAATGGTGCTGAAGCCGATCGCCATCGTGATCAGGCCGACGGCGCCCTGCAGGCCACTATTGGCCCAGGTCAGCCAGCGCGCCGAGACCGCCAGCGGCACCGCGATCACCGCCGACAGCGCGCCCATCCCGATCATCGAGCCGATCCCGAACAGCGCGACGTAACCGAGCCCGGCCACCGCGCTGGAAGCCTGCGACACCGCGAGCACCAGCAACGCCGCCGAGCCGGCCATGCCATGCATCAGCCCCACCAGCAGCGTGCGCCAGCGAAAGCCACGCGCATGGGCGTGGGCAGCGCGGGCATGCGGCAAGGTTTCGCCGGCATGGCTGTGGGCATGCAGATGCACCCTGCCGTCGTCGTGGCCGTGGGCGTGGAAATGCACGCGGTCGCGCCAGACCCGCCACAGCACATGCGCGCCGAGGCCGACCAGCATGATGCCGACGGCGGTCTCGAGCGGCCGCGCGAAATGCTGGGGGATGGCGTGGCCGAGCAGCAAGGCTATGCCGGCGAAGACGAAAAGAGTCAGGGTATGGCCAAGACCCCAAGTCAGCCCGTGCTTGACGATGTCGCCGACGTCGGTCCGGCGCGCGGCGATCGAGGACACCGCCGCGACGTGATCGGCCTCGAGCGCGTGCTGCATGCCGAGCAGAAATCCCAGCCCCAGAATTCCGAACATCTGTCCTCTGCTCTTCAGTCTTTCGCAACGACGGTATACCGGCCGGCCGCCATGTCCGAGCAAAATTCGGGCCCGAATCCGCCCGCTCCCGCAATGCTGCACCTCGGCCGTGCGTGTTTCTTTCTCAAACGCCGCATTCCGTTCCAGCGGCGCAACCGGAACTCCCCAGTTGCGCGCGGCCCGCAAGGGGGCGGATCAGGAACGTCGCGGGCGGCCGGCCGCTACGGCGATCGATCACATCTGTTTGAGGAGCGCGTGAGGAAAATTTGGAACGCCCGCACCCATCGGCGCTTAGGCCCCGGGGTTCAATCAAGGAGAAACGCATGACGAAATTCGCACTCCTCGGCGCTGCCGCCGTGGTTCTTTCATCCGCGCTGGCAGGCCCCGCCATGGCGCAGCAAGTGATCACCGACCCCGCCAAATGCGCCGCCATCTATCCGAACGCCAATTGCCAGAACCTGGGACCGGGTAATCCCTACACCGGCAACGGCTACCAGCGCCGGACCGCCTATCGCAGCGGCGCGGCC
>JBAUUA010000987.1:0-1529 GCA_049582465.1 Bradyrhizobium sp.
CCCGGAATACGAACTCGGCGGCGTCAGCCGTACCGCGCCGGGTCACGACGGTCAGGATGAGGCCGGTGAAAAATGCGTGATAGAGATCGGCGACGCTGCGCCATCGCAGCCATTGCGCCTCCTGTGCGTCATTTCCTCCGCTCATGTTCGCTCCCGGCCCTGGCCCTTTGTTGGTAGCGAGCTTACGCTCACGCCGCTCATTTCAAATGAATTTCATGGTCTCCGCCAATCGATCGGCCGTCAATGCCTTCACCACTTGGCAAGACGCTCTGCCGGTGCCGGCTGCCAGGTCGGCGGCGCAATAGATCCATCGAGGAATGCGCGGCGGTCCCGGGCGCGGACGTTCAGACAACTTTGCCGAACACCGCGCCGATCCCTGCCGTCAGGCCCATCGCAAAAGCACCCCAGAATGTCACACGGATGGTCGGCTTCAGCAGCCCGGCTCCTCCAGCTTTCGCACCAACCGCACCGAGCAGGGACAGGAACAGCAACGACCCCACAGCGACGGCCGGGATCAACGCCCCGGAGGGCGAGACCAGGACGAGCACAAGCGGCGCCGAGGCGCCGACGGAAAAGGTCGCGGCCGATGCGAGTGCCGCCTGCACCGGACGGGCGGTGCTGATCTCCGAAATGCCAAGTTCATCCCGCGCGTGTGCCCCCAGGGCATCCTTCGCCATCAATTGGTTGGCAACCTCGCGCGCAAGACCGGCCTCGACGCCTCGCGCGACATAGATCTGAGCAAGTTCTTCTCGCTCGAACACAGGGTCGTCCGCAAGCTCCCGCTTTTCACGCGCGAGATCAGCATGCTCGGTATCAGATTGCGAACTGACCGAAACATATTCGCCGGCCGCCATAGACATCGCGCCGGCGACCAGCCCGGCAACGCCTGTCAAAAGGACATCGCTTTGGGAAACAGCAGCCGATGCCACGCCCAGTATCAGGCTGGAGGTCGATATGATTCCATCATTGGCGCCAAGCACGGCTGCTCTCAGCCAACCGATGCGCTCGACGAGATGGTTCTCTCTATGGAGACGACTCATTTTTCAATCCTTCTGCCGAAACTACCCTCGTCGTTACCGGTCCTGCGGC
This sequence comes from Bradyrhizobium sp., assembly GCA_049582465.1. Lineage (GTDB taxonomy): Bacteria > Pseudomonadota > Alphaproteobacteria > Rhizobiales > Xanthobacteraceae > Bradyrhizobium. The sequence goes on from JBAUUA010000987.1 coordinate 1,090, forward strand.
GGCCGGTTGAAGAGCTTGCGGCCAGTGAACATGGCTGACGTGATGCTGCCACCCTCGTGAACTTCGGTCACGATCACCGCTATCAGATGCATCACGATAACGCACGCGAGGGCATAGAACGCATAGAGATGGATTGTTACGACGGGGCTTCGAAACGCGCGCATTGCCTTGTATGCCGTCTGATCCAGCGTATTCGGGGCCAGGGGCGAGACCGTTGCGGGATCGATCCCAGCCGCGGCAACCCAGCCGGCAAACCATCCTCCGAACGGCGGCCAGAATAGATCGGTGCCCGCCAGGATCACACCGGTCGCGGCTTGCAGCACAAGCAGAAGCAGGAGAACTGCGATCCCGAGGCGCGCTGCGGGATTATGCCCGACATATTCTTGCGGCTCTCCGCTAAGAAAGGCGTTGCCGTAGGCGCGCAGCTTGCCCCAAAAACT
>JBAUUA010000988.1:0-7482 GCA_049582465.1 Bradyrhizobium sp.
AGCCGACACGGCGGCGCGATGCGCCTTTTTCAAGCTGGGCGAGGATCTTGTCGGCGCCGGGAAAACCGCCGGCGCGCGCGCCGCCGTGGCGGCGGCTCTTTTGAATGGACCATTCCAGCGCGCCCTCGACCGGCGTGGTCGAGGTATCGATGTCGTGGCCGTAGAGGCAAAGCCCGGCCTCCAGCCGCAGGCTGTCGCGCGCCCCCAACCCGATCGGCAGCACGTCGCTGGTCGCCAGCAGCGTCCTGGCGAGCCGTTCCGCCTGTGCGGCCGGAACCGAAATCTCAAAACCGTCCTCGCCGGTATAGCCGGAGCGCGAGACGAAGCAGTCGATGCCGTCGACACGGCGCGGCCCGGCATCCATGAAGCGCATCGCCGGAACATCCGGGCAGAGCTTTGCCAGCACCGATTCCGCCTTCGGTCCCTGCAGCGCCAGCAGCGCGCGGTCGGGGAGGGGCTCGACGATGCAGCTGTCGGAAAGACCGGCGCGCAGATGCGCCTCGTCCTCGGCCTTGCAGGCGGCGTTGACGACCAGGAACAGGTGGCTGCCGAAATTGGCCACCATTAAATCGTCGAGAATGCCCCCGGAATCATCGGTGAACTGGGCGTAGCGCTGTCGTCCCGGCGCAACGCCGAGGATGTCCTGCGGCATCAGCCGTTCCAGCGCCAGCGCGGCATCCTCGAGCCTGCCGGATTTCGGGCGCAGCACGATCTGGCCCATATGCGAGACGTCGAACAGGCCTGCGGCCGCACGGGTATGCAGGTGTTCCCTGAGCACGCCGGGCGCAAATTGCACCGGCATCTCATAGCCGGCGAACGGCACCATCTTGCCGCCGCAGGCCGCGTGCAGCGCGCGCAAAGGGGTGGTTTTCAGCGTGGAACGGTCGTCGCGCGCAAGCATCACTGGGCCCTCGTGGTTCCAGGGACCGATTCCCTGAAAAACCAATCGAAGCCCCATCTGTCGCTGTGCCTGAGAGTATTATCCCGTCGGCGGACACGTCCGGGCCAAAGCCCTTCGGCGTCTCTTTCCAGATGCTAGCCAGTCACGAGGGTCCGTTTGCCTGAGAGTTTCCGGGGCGGTTGCTCCTTCGGCGCCGGCCGTTAAGCCGATCTCTCCCGACGTGACGTCTTGAACAGATAGGAAGAAAACACGCCCGCACCAAGCCTGTCAACGCAGTCGCAGCATCTATCAACGGCCGTGCGGCAAGCCCCTGATCTCCTGCACACTTTCTGGACAGCGCCAGCCCCCTTGTCTAAAAGCGGTGCGCGGGACACATGCCTTTTGCGGGCGAATCTCCCTTTGTTTTTGCGATTGGACCAAAATGAGCGGCGTTAACGAAATCAGGTCGACTTTTCTGAAATTCTTTGCCGACAACGGCCACGAGATCGTGCCGTCGTCGCCATTGGTGCCGCGCAACGACCCGACATTGATGTTCACCAATGCGGGCATGGTGCAGTTCAAGAACGTCTTCACCGGGGTGGAGAAGCGTCCCTATCAGCGCGCCACCACCTCCCAGAAATGCGTGCGCGCCGGCGGCAAGCACAACGATCTCGACAATGTCGGCTACACCGCGCGGCATCACACCTTCTTCGAGATGCTCGGCAATTTCTCGTTCGGCGACTATTTCAAGGACCGCGCCATCGAGCTCGCCTGGAATCTGGTGACGAAGGAATTCGGCCTGCCGAAGGACAAGCTCACCGCCACCGTCTACATCGACGACGACGAGGCGTTCGGTCTCTGGAAGAAGATCGCAGGCCTGCCGGAGTCGCGCATCATCCGCATCGCGGGCGCAGACAATTTCTGGCAGATGGGCGACACCGGTCCGTGCGGGCCCTGTTCGGAAATCTTCTACGACCACGGCGACAAGATCTGGGGCGGCCCGCCGGGCTCGCCCGAGCAGGACGGCGACCGCTTCATCGAGATCTGGAATCTCGTCTTCATGCAGTTCGAGCAGCTCGAGGGCGGCGCACGCAATCCGCTGCCGAAGCCCTCGATCGATACCGGCGCCGGCCTGGAGCGCGTCGCCGCGGTGTTGCAGGGCAAGCACGACAATTACGACATCGACCTGTTCGTCGCGCTGATCCGCGCCATCTCCGAACTCACCGGCGCCGATCCGCAGGGACCGCAGAAGGCCTCGCTGCGCGTGATCGCCGATCATCTGCGGGCCTCGTCGTTCCTGATCGCCGATGGCGTCTTGCCGTCGAACGAGGGCCGCGGCTACGTGCTGCGCCGGATCATGCGCCGCGCGATGCGCCATGCGCAGCTGCTCGGCGCGCGCGATCCGCTGATGCGCCGGCTGGTCTGGGCGCTGGTGCGTGAGATGGGCCAGGCCTATCCCGAGCTGGTGCGCGCCGAAAACCTGATCGAGGAAACCCTGCGGCTGGAGGAGACGCGCTTCCGCAAGACGCTGGAGCGGGGTCTGTCGATCCTCGATGAGAAGAGCGCTTCCCTAAAGAAGGGCGACATGTTCGACGGCGATACCGCGTTCACGCTGTACGACACCTATGGCTTTCCGCTTGATCTCACCCAGGATGCGCTGAAATCGCGCGGCATCGGCGTCGATATCGCCTCCTTCACCGATGCGATGGAACGGCAGCGCGAGAAGGCGCGGGCGGCGTGGGCGGGAAGCGGCGATACCGCCACCGAGAACATCTGGTTTCCGCTGCGCGAGAAACTCGGCGCCACGGAATTTCTGGGCTACGAGACCGAGACCGCCGAAGGCGTTGTCGGCGCGCTGGTGAAGGACGGCAGCGAGGTCGAAAGCCTGAAAGCGGGTGAGACCGGCGCGATCGTGCTGAACCAGACGCCGTTCTATGCGGAGTCCGGCGGCCAGGTCGGCGACACCGGCGTGCTGACCGGCGAGGGCGTGCGCTTCCGCGTCACCGATACCCAGAAGAAGGCCGCCGATCTCTTCGTGCATCTAGGCACCGTGGAGCAGGGCACCCTGAAGCCCGGCACGGCGCTGCAGCTCGAAGTCGATCATTCAAGGCGCTCGTCGATCCGCGCCAATCACTCGGCGACGCATCTCCTGCACGAAGCGTTGCGGCAGGTGCTCGGCGACCACATCGCCCAGCGCGGCTCGCTGGTGGCGCCCGACCGGCTGCGCTTCGACTTCGTCCATCCCAAGCCGATCACGCCGGACGAACTTTCCCGCATCGAGGACATCGCCAACGACGTGGTGCTGGAAAACGACGAGGTCACCACGCGGCTGATGGCGGTGGACGATGCCCGTGAAGCCGGCGCCCGGGCGCTGTTCGGCGAGAAGTACGGCGACGAGGTGCGCGTGGTGTCGATGGGCAAGACCGCGCGCGAGCACGGCGCCAACGCCTTCGGTTGGTCGGTGGAATTATGCGGCGGCACCCATGTCCGGCGGACCGGCGACATCGGGCTGATCACGGTGACCAGCGAGAGCGCGGTCGCCTCGGGCGTACGCCGTATCGAGGCGCTGACCGGACGCCATGCCCGCAAGCATTCCAACGAGACCATGGCGCTGGCAAAGACCGCAGCCCAGGAGCTGCGCACCACGGTCGAAGAGGTGCCGGCGCGGATAGCTTCGCTGATGGAAGAGCGCAAGAAGCTGGAGCGCGATCTGTCGGAAGCGCGCAAGAAGCTGGCAATGGGCGGTGGGGCGGCGGCGTCCGGCGGAGCGGCGGACGGCGCCAATGGCGTGCGTCTCGTCGGCGACATCAAGCTGATGGCGCGCGCGGTCGAAGGCATCGAGATGAAGGATCTCAAGAGCCTCGCCGATGACGGCAAGAAGCAGCTCGGCTCCGGCGTGGTCGCGATCATCGGCGTCACCGGCGATGGCAAGGCCGGCGTGGTGGTCGGCGTCACCTCCGATCTCACCGCGCGCTACAACGCGGTCGATCTGGCGCGCGTCGCCTCGGTAGTGCTGGGGGGCAAGGGCGGCGGCGGGCGTCCCGACATGGCGCAGGCCGGCGGGCCCGATGGCGCCAAGGCGGATGCCGCGCTGTCGGCGATCGAAAAGGCGATGGCCGCCGCCTAGGCCCTGGTGGACAAGTCTTGAGGAATATCAAATCCTTGGCCGCATGAGGGGCTATGGATAGAGTTCCTCTGATTCCATGGTTCGCATCAGGGGACATCCGAGGCGGGCGAACTCCGGAAGCGGGACACAGGCAGTGGCGATCCTTACGCGCAGAGGGCGGCGGCTGAACGACCCAAACTTGCGGGATCGCCTTTACGAACTGCTCGAGCACGATCATCTGCCCTATTCGGTCGGCTCGCGCTTCGTGCGGCTGATCGTTGCCATCGTCATGCTCGACGTGCTGGCGATGATCCTGGCCTCGGTGCCGGAATACGATGCGCGCTTCGGCGGATTGTTCACCGCGATCAAGGTCGGCGCGGTGATCGTGTTTGCGCTGGAATATCTGGCAAGGCTCTGGAGCGTGGTCGGCCATACGCCGCGCAAATTGTCGCCGGCGCAGGACCGCCTCGAATATGTGTTCTCGAGCCTCGGCGTCATCGACTTGCTCGCTTTCCTGCCGGCGTCGGTCGCGCTCGTCGTCGGTGACCGCACCATGCTGGTGCTGCTCGGCGTGCTGCCGTTCTTCAAACTGGTGCGTTATTCGCCGGCAATGCGCTCGCTGCTCGCCGCGCTTCACGCCGAGCGGCGCACGCTGGTCGGCTGTCTCGTGATTCTGCTCGGTGCAGTGCTGGTGTTTGCCTCGCTGCTCTACGCCATCGAGCACGACGTGCAGCCCGACAAGTTCGGCACCATTCCGCAGGCGATGTGGTGGGCGATCGTGACGCTGGGCACGGTCGGCTATGGCGACGTGGTTCCGGTCACTCCTCTCGGCAAGCTGGTGTCGGTATTCGCCATCGTCGCCGGCTTTGCCATGATCGCGCTGCCGGTGGCGATCATGGCGACGGCCTTTGCCGACGAGATCAGGCGGCGCGATTTCGTCGTCACATGGGGCATGCTGGCGCGGGTGCCGCTGTTCTCGCATCTTTCCGCCACCGAGATCTCCGACATCATGCGGCTATTGCGGGCGAGGAGCATCGAGTCCGGCGAAATCCTGGTGCGGCGCGGCGATGCTGCATCCTCGATGTATTTCATCACTGCGGGCGAAGTCGAAATCGAGCTGCCGAGCCAGCGCGTGCGGCTCGCCGATGGCACCTTCTTCGGTGAAATTGCGCTTCTGCACCGGACCAAGCGCAGCGGCACCGTGACCGCGACGCGCAAGACGCGGCTGCTTGCGCTCGACGCGCAGGATTTTCATGCCCTGATCGAGCGTATGCCGGCGCTCGCCGCCCATGTCCATAAGACCGCCAAAGCCAGAATTGCCGATTCCGCGGAAGCCGCGAAGGGCGATCTCGCCGCCGCCGAAATCGCCCAGGCAGCGCACGACGACCAGCCGCCAAAGGAAAAATAGGCCGGGCAAGCGGCGTGGCTTATGGCGCGGGCGCGGGCACCGACGAAGGAGTGTGGTCATCACCGGCGGCAAGCCGGCGCATGCCGGCCTCGGTCAGCCCGAGCACGCCGAGCCGTCTCAGGGCATATCCCAACGCAACCAACCGTTCCCAGTGGAGTTGCGGAATGTCGCCCTGGGCATCACCCTTGCCGACTTCAAGCAGGGAGGTGAATTCTTCGGAACTTAGCAGCGCCACGGGATCGTGCGGCATCGGACCATCCTTTACGCGGCGTAGACGCCTTTGCGCAGCTTCGGCGGCGGCGGATTGATCTCCGCGATCCTGCGCAGGCAATCGGCCTCGGAATCGTGGGGCCCGGAGACGAACGTTCCGCTCACCTTGGTGCTGTACCAGCCCGATACGACGCCGAGCCAAAGCGCCTCTTCCGTCTTGACGTGACGCGGCGAAAGATTCTGCATGTGTGTGCTTTCAGGCTTGGCGCTCGATCTCTCGTCGAACGTCGTGAAGTTTCCGGTTGTTCGGCGAACAACCGTTCATTCAGTTCTGCTCGGAGAGCCGGGCAAGATCGGCAAGTACGGCCGCGACGAGATCGCGATGATGGGTGTCGTCCGAAGCCAGACCGGCGGTGTATAAACTCAGGACATAGCGCGCCTTGGCGGCTGCTTCCGGCCACGAGGCTGCCGGCGTCGACAGAAGCTGGCTTTCGACGGCCGCCTGCCGGTCGCGCAAATCCCTAGCGTTGGTCTCGACATCCGCGAGAATGCGCCTGATATCGGTCGCTTTTTGCGCGGCCATGCCGCGGTGCTTGTCGAGATCGAGCGGCTTGTCAGTCACGCGGCGCACTCGCATCGGCGCGCGGCGGATCGGACGGCTCTGCGCCGACACCATTATTGTGCATGAATTTACCTTGCGCGCTTTCGTCCCGATTAGCCAATGCTTTCTCGCTACATCTGCGCGATCAGCCAAATAAACCCGCTTTATCTTGTATTCGGCGGCTTTCGTAGCCATCTCCCAATGACGTCGGACATTTTTCGGAATTCTGTAGTCGGGGGCGCATGAAGATCAGAGTCGGCTACGAGATGGTCTACGATTTCCCGCAACCGACGCCGCTGATCGCGGTGCTGGGCATGCACTTTACGCGGGCATCCGACGTCATCGTGCCCGATTACCTCACGACCAGTCCTTCGGTGCCCATCACGCCCTATCGCGACGGCTTCGGCAACTGGTGCAGCCGGCTGGTCGCACCGGCTGGCCGCATGCGCCTCGCTGCCGACGGCACGGTGCGCGACAGCGGTCTGCCCGACGTGATCGTCCCGTCGGCCACGCAACACGCGGTTGAGGACCTCCCGGCGGAGGCCATCGTCTATCTGCTTGGCAGCCGCTACTGCGAAACCGACCGGCTTTCCGACATCGCGTGGAAGCTGTTCGAGAAGACGCCGCCGGGCTGGGCGCGGGTCCAGGCGATTTGCGACTTCGTTCACAACCATATCGCGTTCGGCTATGAGCACGCGCGCCCGACCATGACGGCGTGGGAAGCGTTCAACGAAGGCAAAGGCGTCTGCCGCGACTACGCACACCTTGCCATCGCGTTCTGCCGCTGCATGAACATCCCGGCGCGATATTGCACCGGCTATCTCGGCGACATCGGCATGCCGCCGCCTTACGCCGCGGGCGATTTTGCCGGCTGGTTCGAGGCCTATCTCGGCGGCCACTGGTACACCTTCGATGCGCGCAACAACATTCCGCGAATCGGCCGCGTCCTGATCGCCCAGGGCCGCGATGCCGCGGACGTTCCGCTCACCCAGACCTTTGGGCCGAACACGCTGGTGAGCTTCAAGGTGTGGACCGACGAGGTCGTGTGAAGCGTCAGAGCCCGCCGATGAAGGCTTCCGCCGGATGGATTGCGATTAGCCTCGCTATTTGACGAAGTGGCTGCTACATTTCTGGAATCACCGCACGCCCCCTGGCTGTTATCGGTGACTGAGAGCGCCTGCGCTCCCGCCTCAACCAAGAGAAGGCGGTCACATGTCCGATGCACGCAAATTCGATTTCCGTGAGTGGCTCGTACCCCCGGTATTGATGCCGATCTT
>JBAUUA010000989.1:0-6258 GCA_049582465.1 Bradyrhizobium sp.
TATGCCGTCACCTTTCCGATGTTCGCCAAGATCGACGTCAATGGCGGTGACGCGCATCCGCTCTATCGGTATTTGAAAAGCGAGAAATCCGGGCTATTGGGATCGTCGATCAAATGGAATTTCACCAAATTCCTGGTCGATCGCTCGGGCCAGGTGGTGGCGCGGCACGCGCCGACCACAACCCCGCAATCCCTGAAAAAGGAAATCGAGGCCCTGCTCTGAATGAGAACAACGACGCCATGACTGATCAACTGCCCGACCGTCTCTCGACCGATCCGAAGAGCCCCTATTACGACGAAGCGGTGCTGGCGCGCGACGTCGGCATTCGCTTCAAGGGCGTGGAGAAGACCAATGTCGAGGAATATTGCGTCAGCGAGGGCTGGGTGCGCGTCACCGCCGGCAACGCCAAGGACCGCTACGGCAATCCCCTGACCATCAAGGTCCACGGCCCGGTGGAACCGTATTTCCGCGACAAGGGCGCGGCCTGAGTTTCTCCTTCCGTCATTGCGAGGAGCGAAGCGACGAAGCAATCCATTCTTCCACTTGTTGTGCTGGGCGATGGATTGCTTCGCTTCGCTCGCAATGACGGGCGTGGATAGTTCCCGCAAATCCTGCGAAAGCCAAAACCATGTCCGTCCGTATCGTCGACGTCCGCGAAGTCACAAAGCCGATCTCCTCGCCGATCCGCAACGCCTATATCGATTTCACCAAGATGACGACGAGCCTGGTCGCCGTCGTCACCGACGTCGTGCGCGACGGCAAGCCGGTGGTCGGTTACGGCTTCAATTCCAACGGCCGCTACGGACAGGGCGGATTGATCCGCGAACGTTTTGCGCCGCGCCTGATGGAAGCCGATCCGAAGACCCTCATCAATGAAGCCGGCGACAATCTCGATCCGGATAAAATCTGGGCGACGCTGATGTCGAACGAGAAGCCGGGCGGCCATGGCGAGCGCTCGGTCGCGGTCGGCACCATCGACATGGCGGTGTGGGACTCGGTGGCCAAGATCGCGCGCAAGCCGCTGTTTCGCCTGCTCGCGGAGCGTCACGGGCTCAAAGCCGATCCGCGCGTGTTCGTCTATGCCGCCGGCGGCTATTATTATCCCGGCAAGGGCCTGTCGATGCTGCGCGGCGAGATGCGCGGCTATCTCGATCGCGGCTACAACGTCGTCAAGATGAAGATCGGCGGCGCGCCGATCGCCGAAGACCGCATGCGCATCGAGGCCGTGCTGGAAGAGATCGGCAAGGAGGCGCAGCTCGCCGTCGACGCCAACGGCCGCTTCGACCTCGAGACCGGCATCGCCTACGCAAAAATGCTGCGGGAGTATCCGCTGTTCTGGTACGAGGAGGTCGGCGACCCCCTCGATTTCCAGCTGCAGGCGGCGCTCGCGGAATTCTATCCCGGGCCGATGGCGACCGGCGAGAACCTGTTCAGCCACCAGGACGCGCGCAACCTGTTGCGCTATGGCGGCATGCGGCCCGATCGCGACTGGCTGCAATTCGACTGCGCGCTCTCCTATGGCCTGTGCGAATACCAGCGCACGCTGCAAGTGCTGAAAACCATGGGCTGGTCGCCGAGCCGCTGCATCCCGCATGGCGGCCACCAGATGTCGCTCAACATCGCCGCCGGCCTCGGCCTCGGCGGCAATGAAAGCTATCCCGACCTGTTCCAGCCCTATGGCGGTTTCCCCGACGGCGTCCGCGTCGAGAACGGCCACATCACCATGCCGGACCTGCCAGGCATCGGCTTCGAGGGGAAGTTCGATCTCTACAAGGAGATGAAGGCGCTGGCGTCTTAGATCGTCATGGCCGAGACAAGCCCCGGCATGACGCAAAGAAAAACTGGGTGCTTCGCGTCGAAGTGCCTGCGGCAGCCGCCTCCGTCATTTCGTACGCGGTCTGTCCGGTGTGAGCGCAAGTTTCGGAGTTTTTGCCTTCGACAACGACGCGATAAGCGTTCGCAGCGCCAGCACCGGCGGCGAAATCTCGCCGTGTCGCCAGACGAGTGGGGTAGTGATATTGGCCTGCGCCCTTGGGATCGCATGCCTGAGCACATGGGTGTCCGGCATCGTGTCCAGCACGGACTCCGGCACCAGCGCGATGCCGGTGCCGGAAGCGACGCATGCGACGATGGCATGGTAAGAACCGAGCTCCAGCACGCGCAGCGTCGCGAGACTGTCTCGCCCGAGCCAACGTTGCAGCACGCGGCGGTACGCGCACCCCTCCGGAAACGTGATGAGCGAAGCGCCTTCCACATCGCGCGCGCGCCGGATAGGTGCATGGTCGGAGCTGGAAATGACGATCAGTCGCTCAGAAAAGACCGGAATGTGCTCCAGGGCGCGCGCCGCCGGGGCTTCCGCGATGAAGGCGGCATCCAGGCGGCGGTCGGCTACCTTGTTCACGAGGTCGTCGTTGGTGCCCGTCGTCAGTTCGAGACGTACTTCCGGGTAACGGCGATGAAAGTCCGCGAGGATGCGCGGTAGCCGGCTCGCGGTCGTGCTTTCCAGCGCGCCTAACTTCAGCACGCCTTGGGGCGTCCCGCCGGAGACGACAGCGCGTGCTTCATCCGAGATCTGGATGAGCCTCTCGGCGTAGGCCAGCAACAACTCGCCGGTGGGCGACAGATGAAGACGCTGTCGGTCGCGGTGGAACAACGTCACGCCCAGCGAAGTCTCGAGTTGCTTGACCCGCGTCGTGACGCTCGACGGCACCCGATGCAACCTGCGCGCAGCTTTGATGATGCCGCCTTCATCGACGACGCATTTGAATACTTGAAGATCGACAAAGTCCATCGGAGGCAGTCTATTCTAGGAATGAGAATAATATGTTCTCAATTATTCGATATTATAGAACAATGGATGCGCCTAATCTAGCGCCATGAACAGGAGAATTTCCGAGCCTTCCGCAACTGTCGCCGCAACGGTAGGCTTGCTGGCACTGGCCAGCGCAATGGGGATCGGCCGTTTTTCGCTGACCCCGGTCCTGCCCCTGATGCAGCACGACATGGGGCTTACATTCGCGCAAGGAGGCTGGCTCGCCACCGGCAACTATCTGGGGTACCTGGCCGGCGCGCTGATCTGCATGGCCTCCGCACCTCGACCGGTGCGCGCGATCCGTTGGGGCCTGATTTGCGTTGCCGTCCTTACCGTGGCGATGGGACTTAGCCGTTCGCCTCCGCTTTGGTTTGCGTTTCGATTTTCTGCGGGCATGGCGAGCGCCTTCGTGCTGGTTGGGGTCTCGGCCTGGGCGATGGCGATCCTGGCACGGTGCAACAAGGGGCACTGGTCCGGATTCGTCTTTGCCGGAGTCGGTATCGGCATCGTCTTTGCCGGTCTCGTGGGCCTCGCGGCGGGGCTCGACGCCTGGGGTTCGCGCCTGACGTGGATCGTCATGGGCGTCGTTGCCGCGGTCCTCGCATTTTTCCTCTGGTGGCCGCTGGCCACGAACGCGGTTGCCGCGGACGCGGTGGCGTCAGGAATGAGCGGGGTGCCGCGCCGGGCTTTTGTCGCAGCCGCCTGCTACGGCCTGTTTGGCTACGGCTACATTATTCCGGCGACCTTCCTTCCCGCATTGGCTCGCGACCATATCGACAATCCGGCGGTGTTCGGCTGGGTGTGGCCGGTGTTCGGCGCTGCTGCCGCACTTTCCACACTTGCCGCCGCACGGTTCGGTCATCGCCTGGCGCCGCGGCGGTTGTGGAGGGGAGCGCAGTGGGTGCTCGCGGCCGGCGTATTGGCGCCCGCGTTCTCACTCAACTTAGCAACCTTGTTGACCGCCGCCGTCTGCGTGGGTGGCACTTTCATGGTCATTACGATGGCCGGTATCAAGGAGGTGTTGCGCGTCGCAGGCCCGCAGGCGTCGCAGGGTGTCGGCCTGATGACCGCTGCTTTCGCCGTCGGCCAGATTGCAGGCCCTTTGACGGTGAGTTTGTTGGCCGGATCGGGCAGCGCATTCAGGATGGCCAGCATCATCGCTGCTCTGGCGCTGGTCGTCGGCAACTGCGCGCTTTCAATTGATAACGAGGTCGCGTTTCATCATCCTCATCGTTAGCCACGTGCAAGGAGCGATTGGCGATGCCTGACCCCGCCACCTTCCAATCCCTGCTGGGTGCCGTCGAACGTTACTTCGACCTGATGTTCGACGGCGATGTATCGCGCTTCGATCAGGTGTTTGCGCCGAGCGCCCAACTGCACGGATTGCGAGACGGGAATTTGCGGTTGTTGCCCGCACAAGATTACAGGCGTGCGCTTGCCGCCGGACCATCGCCGAAGTCCAGCAATGCTCCACGCCAGCAGGAGGTCTTGTTCATCGACTTTGCTTCAACCACTCAGGCGGTGGTCAAGGTTCGTGTCAGGATCGATACGGTTCAATATCTCGATTACCTCTCGTACCACTGCTTGAATGATGTGTGGCTTATTACTGCCAAATCATTCCATGTCGAGCGGCGATACGAAACGCCAGCTGGATGATGCCCTGGTAGCCGTGGCCTGGCGCGCCCTGTCCGCGCTAAGAGCGCACGATTTTCCAGAAACCGTATTACCCGATACACCGCACGAACGGAGGGGCTCAAATGATCACGGCGGGTTGCGAGCGGCTGGGGATCGAAGTTCCAATCATTCAAGCTCCGATGGGCGGAGCGGTCGGCCCCGCGCTTGCAGCCGCAGTCAGCAATGCCGGCGGTTTGGGTACGCTTGCGCTATGGACAGCCGATGTAGAGACATTGCGTCAGCAGGTCCGTGAAACTCGGGCACTCACGAGCAAGCCGTTCGCCGTCAATCTGGTTCTGGAATTTCCGCAGGAGGAGCGCCTCGATGCCTGTTTGGAGGAGGGCGTGCCGGTCATTTCCTTTTTTTGGCGCGAGCCTTCGGCCCTCGTGGCCCGCGCCAAATCCGGTGGCGCCATGGTGCTTCATACGGTCAGCACGGCTTCAGAAGCGCGCCACGCGGTAGAGTGCGGCGTAGACGTGGTTGTCGCCCAAGGATGGGAAGCTGGTGGCCATGTGCGCGGAAACGTCGCAACGATGCCACTTGTTCCCGCAGTGGTCGATGCTGTCGGGCCGGTTCCAGTCATAGCGGCCGGAGGTATCGCCGACGGCCGTGGGCTTGCCGCAGCCCTGGCACTCGGCGCGTCGGGGGCCTGGATCGGAACCCGATTTCTTGCAAGCAACGAGGCGCTGATTCATCCACACTATCGCGAGCGAATCGTTCGGGCAACGGAAGACGATACCGTCTATCTCGAAGAACTGTTTGACATCGGCTGGCCGAAAGCACCTCACCGCGTGTTGCGCAATGGCACTGTCGCTGCTTGGGAAGCCGCCGGACGTCCGGCCACGGGCCAGAGGCCCGGTGAGGGCCAGGTCGTCGCTACCTCGAAATCTCGTGGACCAATCGTGCGGTATCGATCCTACACGCCCGCTGCCGACGCCGAGGGTGATATCGATGCATTGTCGCTTTGGGCCGGTCAGAGTGCTGCCCTTGTTCACAAGATCCAACCTGCAGCGGAGATCGTGCGAGAAATCGACAGCGAGGCCGATGCTATCCTGCTCAGGCTCGCTCAACGGCGGCTTGGTAGTTAGTCGACGGACCATTTCCGTCCATGGGCGGTTTTCAGAGATGCCGACGGGGTCCGGTCATCGGGAGCGAGTAGCCCGACCGGTCCCATGCCTGGCCTCACGCCGTGATATTGAGCAGCGCCCCGGTCATGCGGTCGTCCGCCTTCATGACAGTCGCATTGGCGGCAAAAGTGTAGCTTGCGATCAGCTGGCTGATCATCTCCTGGGCGAGGTCGACATTGGGCGCGGCGACGAGGCCGTCCTGGTTGGCGAAGGGCGCCTGCGGATCGTAGACCGCGGTGGTGGACGGGCTGACTGTCGTGACGGCCGTCTGGGTGCCCCCGCCGGCGCTCGCGGTCTGGACCAGCTCGAGCGGTGCATAGGCCTGCGGCGCCCCGGCCGGCACCGTGCCGTCGGCATTGGGAACCGCGCCCGTGCTCAGGACATTGGCGACGTTCGAGGCGGAGACCTCGAGGCGGCGGGCCGCCGCGTTCATGCCGGACAGTGCGATCGTCGAGATGCTGCTCATCAGGGGCTCGTCGGACAGATAGTCTGGCCACCACTTAATGCCCGCGCTCCATAAGCAAGCTTCAATGCCAGTCGCCGAATTCCAGCGGCGGGGACAACGGATCGTTTACCATTCGGCCGGGGCCGCTACGCAACTCGTGCCGGATATCAAGGCGTTCAGCCGGTGGATCGGATGCGCCG
>JBAUUA010000990.1:0-3626 GCA_049582465.1 Bradyrhizobium sp.
AGTTCGGGCTCGGCGGTCGCGGTATCGGCTGGCCTGGTACCGCTGGCGCTCGGCACCGACACGGCGGGAAGCGGCCGCGTGCACGCGATGCTCAACAACATCGTCGGGCTGAAGCCGAGCCTCGGGCTGATCTCGACCGCGGGCCTCGTTCCGGCCTGCCGCACGCTGGATTGCGTGTCGGTGTTCTCGCTCACCGTCGACGACGCCGTGACGGCCCTCTCCGTGATGGCCGGTCCCGATTCCGCCGACCCCTATTCGCGCGACCGGCCGCTGGCGCAAATGAGCGCGTTTCCGGCCCATCTGCGGCTCGGCGTGCCGCGCAGCGGACAGTTGATCTTCTTCGGCGACAAGGTGGCGGAGGCTGCCTATGGCGAGGCGCTGAAACGCTGCACCGCGCTCGGCGCCACGCTGCTCGAATTCGATCTCGAACCGCTCTATGAAACCGCGCGGCTGCTCTATGAAGGACCGTGGGTGGCGGAACGCTATCTGGTGATCCGCGACCTGCTGGCGTCGTCGCCGGACGCGATCCATCCGGTGACGCGCGAGATCACCATTGCAGGCCGCAGGCTTTCCGCCGCCGACACCTTTGCCGCGCTGTACCGGCTGCAGGGGTTGCGCACGGTCGCCGGGCGCGCCTTCGCCGGCATCGATGCGCTGGTGCTGCCGACGGCGCCAACGGTGTATTCGACCGCGCAAGTTTTGGCCAATCCGGTCGAACTCAACTCGAGGCTCGGCACCTACACCAATTTCGTCAACCTGCTCGACCTCAGCGGTCTCGCATTGCCGGCGGCGATGCGCAGCGACAATACCCCGTTCGGCATCACGCTGCTGGCGCCCGCGGGGCAAGACGCGCAGCTCGCGAGCATCGGCCGCGTCTTCCATGCCGACACCAAATTGCCGATGGGCGCGAACAAGCTGCCGCAGCCGCCGCTCGCGGCGCTGCCCGCGGGCGTGCGCGGCGGCGAGATCGCGATCGCGGTGGTCGGCGCGCATCTTTCCGGCATGGCGCTGAACGGCGAATTGAAGGCGCTCGGCGGCCGGCTGCTGGAGACGGCGAGGACCGCTGCGGATTACAGGCTCTATGCGCTCAAGACCACGCCGCCGAAACCCGGCATGCTGCGCGTCGAGGCGGGAACAGGATCGTCGATCGAGCTGGAAGTATGGGCGTTGCCGGCTGGTAGTTTCGCAACATTTGTCGACGCGGTGCCGTCGCCGCTGTCGATCGGCACCGTGCGGCTCGCCGACGGCCGCGGCGTCAAGGGTTTTATCGTCGAAGCCGCCGATGTCGCCGGCGCCCGCGAGATCTCCGCCTTCGGCGGCTGGCGCGCGTTCGTCGCGGAAGCCGCGGCAGGCAAGGCGCTGCGAACGTTATAGTTCGACCGTCATTCCGGGGCGCGCGTAGCGCGGGCCCGGAATGACGGCAATTGAAGAGTTTGCGCTGGCTCAGCCCTTAGACCGACACCGCGTAGATCTCGTATTCGTCGCGCACCAGCTCGATATGGGCGCGCATCGCGGCCGCAGCCCCAGCCTTGTCGCCGCGCAGGATCGCGACCACGACACGGTCGTGCTCGGCATGCGATTTCGCCAGCCGCCCGAGATTGCGGAACTGGGCGCGGCGGAACGGCTGCACCCGCACCCGCGTCGCCAGCGTGATCTCGGCGATATAGGTGTTTTGGGAACCGGCATAGATCGTGTTGTGAAAGCGCTCGTTGACCTCGTGGAACCGGTCCGGATTGCCGACATAGCTCAGCACCCGCAGTTCCTCGTGAACGGCTTCCAGCCGATGGCGCTCGGTCGGCGACATCCGTTCCGCGGCAAGGCCGGCGCAGATCGCCTCCAGTTCCGCCATCGCCTCGAACATTCCGGTCAGCCGTTCGATCGAGGGCCGCGCCACCACCGCGCCGCGATGCGCCCGGGCGTCGACCAGCCCGGAGGCCACGAGCTGGCGCAGCGCCTCGCGCACCGGCGTGCGCGACACGTTGAAGCGTTTGGCGATATCGGTCTCGTCGAGCGCCGATCCCGGCGGCAGCGCGCCGCGCACAATCTCATCGGCCAGTTGCAGCCGAAGTTCCTCGGCCCGCGTGATCTTGTCCGGGAGGTGCGAAGCGCGGTCGACGCGGCGAACCACCGTCTCCGCCTCGGCGGCGGGACGCGCTGGAGTGCCGGTCGGAAGATCGTCCAGACTCATGCCGTTTGATCTCGCGGTTCATCGATGATGCTGACATGGGCGGCGACGATTTTCCAGCCCTCGGGAAATCGCACCCAGGTCTGCATCTGCCGCCCCACTTTGCCGGGCGCGGTGTCGCGATAGAACAGCGTGGACGCCACCGCGGTGTCGCGGCCCTAGGTCGTGATCACGGTCTTGTCGGTTTTGCGCATCAGCCCGACCGGCGAACGCGCGGCGCGAAACGCCGTGATCGCGCCATAGCCGTAGAGAATTTCGCCGATGCCGTAACGGAGCGTTCGGGCATCGTCGCGGAACAATTCGCCGAGCACGGCGACGTCGTTCGACACCAGCGCGTTCTCATAGCGCTCGAACTGCGCGGTGACCTCGGCCACTACGTCGGGAAGATCGACCTGCATGGTCAAATTCCCCGCGGCGGCGGCGCCGACGCCACGCCGGCGCGCTCCAGCGCGTAGGCCACGCGCAGCGCGATATCCTCGCGCCAGGGCGCGGCGACGATCTGCACACCGATCGGCATCGGATCGAGCGGAACCGGGACGGCGACGACGGGCAGTCCGATGAAGGAAATCGGCTGGGTGTGGACGCCGATATTGGCGCGCACCGGCAGTTCGACGCCATCGAGCACGAAGGTTGCCTGTCCGAGCTTGGGCGCGACGCAGGGCGTCGCCGGCGCGATGATGACATCGACCGACTTGAACAGCTCCAGCATTTGCGCGCGATACCAGCGGCGGAATTTCTGCGCGCGGTCGATCAGCGGCGCCGGGATCATGGCGCCCGCGATCAAGCGGTCGCGCACCGCCGGGTCGAAATCGTTCGGGCGCTGGCGCAGCCGATCGAGATGCAGCGAGGCGCCTTCGGTGGTGGTGATGACATAGGCGGCGGCGCGGGCGCGCGCGGCCTCGGGAATTTCGACCGTGCGCGTCGCACCGAGCGCCTTGGCGACGCGCCCGACGGCGTCGACGGCCTCGGGAAACACGTTCTTCTGGAAATAGCCGCCGGCGATCGCAATCCGCAACGCGCCGATGTCCTGTGACAGTAGCGCGGTCACCGGCTCGGCGGGGCGTGTGGTGCACGCCGCATCCTCCGGATCGGGCCCCTGCATCGCGTCATAGGCCAGCGCGAGATCGCTCGTGTTGCGCGCGAACGGGCCGAGATGGTCGAAGCTTGCGACAAAGGGAAACGAGCGGGCGCGCGACAGCCTGCCATAGGTCGGCTTCAATCCAAAGATGCCGCAGAACGACGACGGCACCCGGATCGAACCGTTGGTGTCCGACCCCAGCGCCAGCGGCACCAGATTGCCGCCGACCGCGCCGCCGGAACCGCCCGACGAGCCGCCGGTCATCCGCGTCACGTCATGTGGATTGCGGGAGGGACCGTCGTGCACGTTCTCGCCGGTGAAGTCGTAGGCGTATTCGCCCATGTTCAGCGCGCCGACCAGAAC
>JBAUUA010000991.1:0-2751 GCA_049582465.1 Bradyrhizobium sp.
GCAAGGCCCGGCCCGCCGTCTACATTGCCGGCAACGAGCAGACAGACCGCCCGAACCGGGAATAAACGAGCTGCGCGAATGGGAGAATGACATGAAACATGCCTACGTGCCCCGCACGACGTCCTACAGCCTGAACCCGGAGGACGAACTCAACGATCTGCGCATGTCCGAGCGGGTTCGGCCGCTCTACGACCATGTACGGCAGTTCATTCGCGAGACGGTCGACCCGATGGCGGCGGAGTTTTACCGGCTCGGCGAGAAAAAGACCGACCGCTGGAGCTTTACGCCGGGCCAGATCGAGGTGCTGGAGAAAGCCAAGGCAAAGGCCAAGGAAGTCGGCCTGTGGAATTTCTTCCTGCCGAACGCCGAGACCGGCGAAGGCCTGGGAAATTTGGACTATGCCTATATCGCCGCCGAGCTCGGCAAGAGCCCGATGGCCTCGGAAACCATGAACTGCTCGGCGCCCGATACCGGCAACATGGAAGTGCTCGAACGCGTCGGCACCAAGGAACAGAAAGAGAAGTGGCTGAAGCCGCTGCTGAACGGCGAGATCCGCTCCGCTTACGCCATGACCGAGCCGAATGTCGCCTCGTCGGACGCCAAGAACATTTCGACGACGGCAAAGCTGGTCGGCGACGAATGGGTGATCAACGGCGAGAAGTATTACATTTCCGGCCTCGGAGATCCCCGCTGCAAGATCATGATCGTGATGGTGAAGACCAATCCGGACGCACCGCCCAGCAAGCAGCAGTCGCAGATCCTGGTGCCGAAGGATACGCCGGGCGTCGAGATCATCGGGCCGATGCATGTGTTCGGGCACGACCATGCCCCGCGCGGGCATATGCACCTGCGCTTCAACAATGTCAGGGTGCCGAAGGACAACATGCTGCTCGGCGAAGGCCGCGGTTTCGAAATCTCCCAGGTGCGCCTCGGCCCGGGCCGCATCCATCACTGCATGCGCACGATCGGCAAGGCCGAAAAGGCGCTCGACATGATGGTGCAGCGCGGCCTCACCCGCGAAGCTTTCGGCAAGAAGATCGCCCATCTCGGCGGCAACCTGCAGATCATCGCGCAGGCGCGCTGCGAAATCGAGGCGATGCGGCTGATGGTGCTGAAGGCCGCCAAGGCGATGGACGTGCTCGGCAACAAGGAAGCTCGGGTCTGGGTCAGCATGGTCAAGGCCATGGTGCCGGAGCGCGCCTGCAAGGTCATCGATCAGGCGATCCAGATGCACGGCGCAACCGGCATTTCGCAGTGGACTCCGCTCGCCGAAATGTACCAGGACGTGCGCCATTTGCGCTTCGCCGACGGTCCCGACGAGGTGCACTGGATGGTCGTCGGCCGCCACGAACTGAGCATGCCGTAGGGCTCACGCAATGGAATACGCTCCCAGCGAACTCACCCCCCGTGAGTGCTACAAGGTGCTCACGGGTTTCGTGCTGCCGCGGCCGATCGCCTGGGTGACGACGGTCGGACCGACCGGCGTGGTCAATGCCGCGCCGTTCAGCTTCTTCAACGTGTTCTGCGAGGACCCGCCGCTCTGCATGTTCGCCGTCAACCAGCGGCCCGACGGCCGTCCCAAGGACACGCAGGCCAACATCGAACGTACCGGGGAGTTCGTGGTCAACCTCGCCGACGAGCCGCTGGTGCGCGCGATGCACGATTCCAGCGGCGACTTCCCGCCCGATATCGGCGAGCCCAATTATCTCGGGCTGAAGCTCGCCCCTTCGACCAAGGTCGCGGTGCCGCGACTGGCCGACGCTCCATGGGCGATGGAGTGCAAGACCTGGAAAACCATCGATGTGAACGGCGACCGGCAGCTCATCATGGGCGAAGGCATCCATTTCCACATCCGCGACGAATTGTGGGATGACAGCACCATGCGGGTGCGCATGGAGCGCTATCATCCGGTCGGTCGCATGTTCGCCGACCGCTACTGCCGGACCGACGACCGGATCGTGTTCCCGCCGGCCCAAGGGGCGCCTGCTGCATAACCGGTTCGCGCCAAATCGGAAAAGGAGCGCGCATGACCGACCAATTCCGCGACCGCGAGGACCGCAGTCGGTTCGAACTCGATGTGGAGGGAACGACCGCCTTCGTGACCTACCGCAAGTCGCCTGAGGCGATCACGCTCGTGCACACCGAGGTGCCGCCGGAACTGGGCGGACGGGGCGTAGGCTCCAAGCTCGGACGCGCGACGCTGGACTCCGTGCGATCCCAGGGCCGCGAACTCCATGTTGAATGCGACTTCATCCGGAACTTCATGGCGAAGCATCCGGAATACAACGATCTGCTGGCGGCGGGCGAAGAGAAGAAAACCGACGCCGCCACCTACAAGGCCGGCTGTTTTTGCGGCGCTGTCGAGCTGGAGGTCGCGGGCAAGCCGGTATTCGCCGGCTATTGTCACTGCCATGACTGCCAGGCCTGGTCGGCCGCGCCGATCAATGCCTTCAGCCTGTGGAAATCGGACAGCGTGCGGATCACCCGGGGCGAAACCGATATTGGCACCTTTCACAAGACCGAAAATTCCTACCGCAAATTCTGCAAGCAGTGCGGCGGCCACCTCATGACCGAGCATCCGCGCATGCGATTGATCGATGTCTACGCCAACCTGTTGCAGGGCTACACGCATGCGCCGACGTTGCATGCGAATTACGCAAGCAAGATGGTTTCCGTGCATGACGGCCTGCCGAAATACCGGGATCTCCCGGCCGACCTCGGCGGCTCCGGCGAGACGCTCGCCGACTAGCT
>JBAUUA010000992.1:0-9221 GCA_049582465.1 Bradyrhizobium sp.
ATGAACGCGATCGGCACGAAGACCGAGAGCAGCACCAGCGTGATTGCGATGATCGGCGCGGTGATCTCCGCCATGGCGCGCTTGCTCGCCTCGGCGGGCGTAAGTTCGGGATTCTCCTCCATCACCCGCTCGACGTTCTCGACGACCACGATGGCGTCGTCGACGACGATGCCGATCGCCAGCACGATGGCGAGCAGCGACACGGTATTGGCCGAATAGCCCACCGCTTTGAGTGCGATGAAGGTTCCGATCAGGCTCACCGGGACCGCCAGGGTCGGAATCAGGGTTGCGCGGACATTGCCGAGGAACAGAAAGACCACCAGCACCACGAGAACGAAGGCCTCAAACAGCGTCTTCTTCACCTCGTGCATGGTGTCGGTCACGAAGATCGTGGGATCGTAGGTGATCTTCCAGGCGAGATCTTCGGGAAAGCGCTTTTCGAATTCGGAAAGCTTCTTCCGCACGGCGTTCACGGTAGCGATCGCATTGCCGCCCGGCGACTGGTAGATCACGATCGCCGCGGCGTCCTGTCCGTTGAACCGCGTGTCGCGATCGAGATTGGCGGCACCAAGTTCGAGCTTGGCGACATCGCGCAATCGCAATACCGAACCATCCGGATTGGTCCGGATGACGATGTTGTCGAAATCTGCGACCGAGCTTAACCGGCCCTTGGTCTGGATGTTGAGCTGCAACTGCTGATCGTTGAAGATTGGCCGCGCCCCGATGCGCCCGACCGCGGCCTGGACGTTCTGCGACTGAATGGCATTGATGATGTCAGTGACGGTGAGATTCAGCCCGGTCAGACGCTCGGTCTTGACCCAGGCGCGCATGGCATAGTCCTGGGCCGCGAACAGGAACGCATCGCCGACGCCAGGCGTGCTCTTGATCGAATCCAGCAGATTGATCGTGACGTAATTCGACAGGAACAGCGGGTCATGGGTCTTTTTGGGCGAATAGACGGTGACGAAGGCAAGGATCGCGGTCGATTTCTTCTTGACGTTGATCCCTTGCCGCTGCACTTCCGGCGGCAATAGCGAGAGCGCCGTTTGGACCCGGTTGTTGACGTTGACCGTGTTGATGTCGGGATCGGTGCCGAGCTCGAAGGACGCGGTGAGCGTATAACTGCCGTCGTCACCGCTCGTGCTCTTCATGTAGATCATCTTGTCGACGCCGACGACCTGCGCCTCGATCGGCTGGGCGACGGTGGCGTCCACCACGGCGGAATTGGCGCCGGGGTACATTGTCGTAACCGAAACCTGCGGGGGCACGATGTCAGGGTATTGGGCCACCGGCATCGCCAGATAGGCCAAGGCACCGGCGATCGTGGTGACGACAGCGATGACGATGGCCAGGCGCGGACGGTCGACGAAAATCGCGGAGAACATCGCATCAGCTCCTGTCGGGCGCCGGTGGTAACGGCGTCGCCTGGACCGCCACGTCCCGGCGCAGTCCCTGAATGCCCTCGACGATCACCTGTTCGCCGCCGGTCAGGCCCTGCGCCACGACGATACCGGTCCCGCTCGGACCGGCGGTCTTGACCCTGCGGACCGCCGCCTTTCCATCGCTGACGATGAAGACGTAGACGCCCTCCTGATCGGAAATCAGCGCGGCCTGCGGTATGACGATCTTCTGCTCCGCGGTTCCGCTTTCCAGCACCACGCTGACCAATTGCCCGTCGATCAGTCCCGCCTCGGGATTCGGAAAACTGGCGCGCGCCAGAACCGTGTCGGTGGCACGATCGACGGAGACGTCGACGAAGTTGATCTTGCCTGGATGCTTGTACACGCTGCCGTCGGCGTACCGTAGCGCCACGTTGATGCCGGTGATGTCGACGCTGTGGCCAGCCTGCTGGGCGCTCAGAAACTCGCGCTGGCTCACGGGAAACGTCACGTACATCGGGTCCTGGCTGACGATGACGGTAAGCGGCCCGCTCTGCGGGGTGACGACGTTGCCTTTGGTTATATTTGTCTTGCCGACCTTGCCGGTAATCGGGGAAGCGATGCTGGCATAGCCGAGGTTGATCTTGGCGGTCTGAAGATTGGCTTCGTCGACGAGAATAGCGCCTTGCGCCGATTGATCGGCGGCGAGCGCCTGGTCGCGGGCAACCGTCGTACCTGAACCCTTTGCCAGCAATTCCTCCGCGCGCTGCAGCTGAACCTCGGTGAGCACCTTGGCGGCCTTGCTCTTTGTCAATTCACCCTGGGCCTGCTCGACGGCCGCCTGAAAGAGTCCCTTCTCGATACCGTAGAGCGGCTCCCCTTCCTTGACGAGTTCGCCCTCCTTGAACGCGATGTCTTCGAGATACCCGGTGATGCGGGCTTTCACCTCGACCCGTTGGATAGCTTCCACACGCCCTACAAAGTCGAGTGTCTTGGTGACGGGCTTGCGTTCGGCTATAATCACTCCAACGGGAATAGCCGCCGTAGACGCGGCGGATTGAGCATTCGCGGCAGATGAAATCCCCCACAACGCCAACAAGATGCAGGCTATCACGCGCATCACATCCTCCCATTTACCGGTCGTGTGCCGCTAAAGGCTTCGTAGCCAGTTGGCGTGACGGTGCATTTTCGATCAAGCTACATCGAACTGCGCGGCCGTCAATCGGCGGCTCTATTCAATCGATGATGTGATAGCCGCCGTCGATGTAGATCGTGTCGCCCGTCATCAGCTTCGCGCCGTCAAGCGCGAGGAAGGCAACCGCCTTTCCGACGTCGTCGATGCTGACCAGGCTTCGCGCGGGCGCCTTGGACTGTGCTTTCGCCATGAGATCGTCGAATTCGGGAATCCCGGAGGCCGCCCGCGTCGCCAGCGGACCGGGCGATATGGCGTGAACCCGAATGCCCTTGGGGCCGACCTCGGAAGCGACATATCGAACGGCGCATTCCAGCGCCGCCTTGGCGACGCCCATGATGTTGTAGTTTTCCACCACCATCTGGCTGCCGTAGTAAGTCATCGTGAACATCGTGCCGCCCTTCTTCATCAGGGGCTCCGCCAGATGCGCCATGCGGAGGAACGACCAGCATGAGACATCCATGGTCGCCAGGAAGCCGTCCCGCTTGACGTCGATCACCCGTCCGTGCAGAGCCTCCTTGGGGGAGAAGGCGATCGAATGGACGAGAAAATCCAGTTGCCCCCACTCCCTTTCAATTCGCTCGAACACGGCCTCCGTCTGTCCGGCAATCCCAACGTCCATGGGCATGAAGATGGGCGATTCAAGCGCGCTCGCGAGCGGCTCCACGTGCTTCTTTGCCTTTTCGTTCAGATAAGTCACGGCCAGATCGGCGCCCAGCGCACGGAACGCCTTGGCGCAGCCCCAGGCGATTGATTGCTGATTGGCAATGCCGACGACCAGACCCTTGCGCCCTTTGAGCGCTACCTTGGTCTCGGGATAAACGGGAATTGCTAAGGTCATGATGCCCTCTCGTATTTTGTAGAGTTATCAGACTGATGCGACAGCACCGACCATATGTGCCGGGCAATCATCAGCTCTTCGTCGGTTGGGATGACGTAAAGCGGCAGCCGGCTGTCCCGCCGCGAAATCAGCAGCTTGTTGTCCGCATTCGCTGCCGCATCCAGGGTAACGTCGAGCCAGGCGAGCTTGCTCGCGATGGCCGCGCGGATCTGGGGCGAGTTTTCGCCAATACCGGCTGTGAAGACGAAGCCGTCGATACCCTGCAGCGCCGCGGCCAGCATCCCGGCGCTCAAACCCACGCGGTAAACGAAATAGTCGACCGCAAAGACCGCGCGCGGATCGCTGTTGCCCTGGAGCTCGCGCATATCGTTGCTGATGCCGGAGAGTCCCTTCAGGCCGCATTCGCGATAAAGCAAATTCTGCACTTCGCCGGGCGACATGCCTTTTTCCGAAAGCAGGTAAAGCACGACGCCAGGGTCGAGTTGGCCCGGCCGTGTACCCATCGGCAGTCCGTCCAGTGCCGTAAATCCCAATGTGCTTTCGACGCTGCGTCCCCGGTCGAGCGCGCACATCGAGGCGCCGCTGCCTAGATGCGCGACGATGACCCGTTTGTCAGCTATTTCAGGAGCTACTTGCGAAAGAGCGCTGGCGATATATTCATAGGATAGGCCGTGGAATCCATAGCGCCGCACGCCTTCGGCGTGCAGCGCCAAGGGAATCGCAAAATGATCCGCCAAGGCGCCGTGGCCGCGATGAAATGCCGTATCGAAACAGGCGATCTGCGGCAAATTCGGGAAGCGAGTCAGGATTGAACGGATTGGAGCCAGATTGTACGGCTGATGAAGAGGCGCCAGCGGAATGTAGCGTTCCAGTCGCGTCAGCACATTTTGATCGACCCGGATCGGCCTATCGTAATCCGGACCGCCATGTACCACGCGATGTCCGATCGCGATCGGATCGACCTTGAGTTCCTCGCGTAACCATCCGCCGGCTGTCGCCAGGGCGGTCGCGACATCATGCACGGTTTCGCTCTCGTAGGTCCGGTCGACCAGCACGGTACCGTCGACCGCGCCGACGCGCAGTCGCGGGCGGCTTCCGACTCCGTCCATGAGCCCCTTGATCTGGCGCGTGAGGCTGCCGTCAGCGTCGATCCCGAAAACCTGGAACTTTACGCTCGACGAGCCCGCATTGGCGACGAGGATCGTGTCCATGACATTCACGCAGCCGCGACGGTTGAAGTGCGGCGGCGGGCATCGGCATAAAGCACCGAAATCGCGCATGACGCCATGCGGCCCCGGAGCGAATCCGCGCGCGAGGTGAGAATAATGGGAACCCGGGCGCCGAGAACGATGCCGGCCGAGTCGGCCTTCGCCATGAAGGTGAGATTCTTGGCCAGCATATTGCCCGCCTCGAGGTCCGGCACGACCAGGATCTGCGCCTGGCCGGCGACGGCCGACTTGATGCCCTTGATCCTGGCGGCTTCCTTGTCGACGGCATTGTCAAACGCCAGCGGCCCGTCAAGCAAGGCGCCAGTAATCTGGCCGCGGTCCGCCATCTTGCACAGAGCGGCGGCCTCGATGGTCGAGGGAATCTTCGAAGTGACCGTCTCCACCGCCGACAGGATCGCGACCCTCGGCTCGCCGAGGCCTATTCCCGCATAGAGATCGATCGCGTTCTGCACGATGTCCCGCTTGCAATCCAGGTCCGGGAAGATATTGATCGCCGCGTCCGTGATCCACAATGTCTGGGCGTAACCGGGCACATCGATGGCGAAGACGTGGCTGATCCGCCGGGCGGTGCGCAAACCAGTCCCCTTTGCGGTAACGCTGCGCATCAGTTCATCGGTATGAAGGCTGCCCTTCATCAACAACTCACCCTTGGCCTCGTGAATCAGTTCGACGGCTCTCGCCGCCGACGCCTCGCTATGGGCCGCATCTACGGTCTCGAAGCGCGAGATGTCGAAATTGAACTGCGCTGCGACCGCCCTGATCTTGGCCACCGGCCCCACCAGGACCGGCTTGATGATGCCGGCGGCTGCGGCTTCACAGGCGCCGCGCAACGAGGACTCGTCGCATGGATGCACGACGATGGTCACGGCGGACGGCACCTGCTTGGCAGCTGCGATCAGGCGCTCGTACTTCACATGGGCTTGGCCTTGGGCTTGGGCCTGGCCTTCGCCAGTGTCGATTGAAACTACGCTCATAGCTCGACTCCCAATTGGCTCGGTTACGATGCCTTGGCTCTGTCTTTTTTCGGAACGAAAGGCACTCTTTCAGCGCCCGTTTCTAACGGCCCCGCCTCATTGGCCTCGAAAAGCTCCGTAACTTTTTTCAGGCGTTCCCCTTCCTCGCCGGAGATTTCACCGGCGGCGCTCAGGACGTTGCGAATGGCGGCAAGGCCCTTGCGGCGTTCGGCAACGTCTGCGGGCAGCAGTTTCGGGATCGCCGCCAGCGTTGCTTCGGGATCCAGCAACAAGAGGAAGAACTGCTCGCGCGCCATCGCCTTGAACTGCGCCAACGTCATCCGCGATCCTTCTTCGGTCAGCCGAATTCGACGCAATGCCGCGACGCCACGCTCATCGACGAACCCTCGCGCCATGCCGACATAGACAAGACCGCGGATGCTGCATTCCTGGAGTCCGCCCTTGTCGATCTGAGATTTCAGTTCGGCAATGCGTTTGTTCCGCAGCTCAGCGTGCAGCGGGGATTTGCCGGGCCTTCGAGGCCGGGCGACTGCCGGGTCGATTCCGACGGCGGCCTGCAGCGCAGGCGATCCGTAGACGGCGAGGAATATCGACTCCGAAAGTTTTTCCTGGCTTTCCCGCCAACCATCCAGGGCCTTGACGATCTGCTCGGAAGCCTTTTCCTGGGCGACAATGAACGGATTGTCGGCCGATGCGGGCTTGCGTTGCTCGCGGACCTTCTCCGCGGCGTTAGCCAGCGCCGGCATGAACGGATTTGCGTCGGTGAAGGCCTCATATTGCATACGGCCCGTATCCCACCGCTTTAGCCACTCGGCAACCTGCGGAGTAAAGATGGCCTTGACCATCGGCTGCATGAAGGCGCGGTAGAGCGACAGATTGATTTCCGAGACGCGCGCGGCGGTCGCGAACCGCCGTTCATCTTCCGGCGAATTGCAGCCCATGGCGCGGATATCATCCAGCGTGCGCTGCTGGCAGCGCATGACCCACTCTCCCTCTACGAGGTCGGGGTTAGTGGTCTCGCCGGTTTTACGCTCGAACGTTGCCTCGTAGAGCCCGGGGGGCAGCATATCGATCAGGTCGATATTGCTGGAGAACTCATTGTGCTCTTTCTTGGCCACTCCGCCCGAAACGAAAATTCCGAGATGTCCGACCGTCTCATGAACGGTGTAGACGATGGTCTGGCCGAACGACCTGATCTCGTCGACATCGTCATAGAGGTCGAGAACCCAGTCCAGCGCCTGCTGCGGCGGCGTGATGTTATCGCCCTTCGAGCAGAACACCACGATCGGCGAACGGATGGTGCGAAGATCGACGGCCGTGCCGTCCGACATTTCGATGCGACCGGCTGCCAGCTTGTTGCCGACGAACAGCTCGTCGACAATGAACTGGATCTCCTCCGCATTGAGGTTGACATGCCCGCCCCACCAGCGCTCGAACTCGAGGTATCGGGGGGCTTCGGTGTCGACCTTGGAGTAGACGTTATATTGCTTGGTCCACAGCGTGTTGGCCGGATTCTGGTTTTCGAAATTCGCGACCAGCTTGCCGCCGTCGAACTTGCCGCCTCCCATGTCGCTAGTAAGGGCCGTCAGCCAGCTGCCGCCGAGCAGACCGCCGGAATAGCGCATCGGGTTTTGTCCGTGGACGCCCGCCCAATAGGACAGCGGCGCGCCGGCCAGAATAATAGGGCCGAACAGCTCCGGCCTGATTGCAGCCAAAATCATTACGGCCCAGCCGGCTTGACAGTTGCCAATGACGCACGGCTTTCCATCCGCTTGGGGATGAAGCGCAATGACCTTTTCAAGGAATATAGCTTCGGCGCGGACGATGTCTTCGATGGTCTGGCCCGGCATCGGGTCGGGCATGAAGCCGACGAAGTAGCAGGCATGGCCTGCCTTCATGGCAACGCCGATCTCGCTGTCAGCCTTGAAGCCGCCGATACCTGGGCCATGCCCGGCACGAGGATCCACCACCACGAACGGCCGACGCACGGGATCGATTTCGACGCCTTCCGGCGGAACGATGCGCACCAGCAGGTAATTGACCGGCCGCTTCAGCGTCCGGCCATCCATCACCAACTCGGCCTTGTAGTCGAGGACGTGGGGGACTTTCTCGGCGAGATGATCGCGATACTGTTTGCTGCGCTGGCGCATCACATCGCAGAACAAGACGCTGCGCTGCGTCGCATCTATCATGTATTCGAAGGCGGGACCGAAAAGACCGAAGAGCGTGTTACCCGATACGGGCTGATTGTCTGTCGACATTTTTCAGCTCCATCTTTTTCTGGCTTTCCAACTTTGCGCTCATTATTCAATCTCGCAAGACGTTTGGTTGATCCATCTCAAGAGAAACGCTCCGCGAGCGAGTTATTTTTTACGCTGGGAGATTGGTACTTCTCGATTGGTACCTCGGTATGTCAAGACGCGACAGAGATGCTGACGTAGAGACGAAAACCTCAGGAGATCTAGTCATGTTGAACATCGATGAACTGCTGCCTAACGCCAATGACATTCGCAAACAGTCCGCGCTCAAGGAGGCCGAAAAGGCCGACGAGCACATGCGCTTGACGGCAGCGGCCGAAGCCGAAAAGCAGGCCTTGGTCGAAGAGCTCAGGGCACCGTCAGGCCTTTCAGAAGACGAGAAGGTCAAGCGCGCTTCCACGGTGATACAGCGCGCGGTGAGAAACGGGCTTCACGAGGTCCAGGTCTACCGGTTCCCCAACGTTCTCTGCACGGACCGTGGCCGCGCCATCAACCAGATGGAGCCGGGCTGGGAAAACACGCTTACCGGAATACCCAAGGAGATCTTTCACCTTTGGAAGGATTACCTGCAGCCGCGCGGTTACAAGATCGCGTATCAGATCATCGACTTCCCCGGCGGGGTGCCCGGCGACATCGGCATCACGCTGAGCTGGTGATGACGCCTGCTCGCCCGGCCTTTCGCGCAATCGGGCGGGACGATGTCTACTCCATTCGAGCGACCGAGCAGGTTAACGGGGGCGACGGCGATGGCAAAAGACGATCTGGACGTAAAGATGAAGCGCAAGCCCTATGAAAAGGAGCTGCGCAAACTGCAGGTCGAACTTTGCCATCTCCAACGATGGGTGACCACCAAGGGGCTACGGGTCGTCATCGTGTTCGAAGGACGCGACGCCGCCGGCAAGGGCGGGACAATCAGGGCTCTCACCGAGAAAGTGAGCCCGCGCATATTTAGGGTGGTGGCCCTGCCCGCTCCTTCCGATCGGGAAAAATCCCAGATGTTTTTCCAACGATACATGCAGCATTTCCCCGCCGCGGGAGAAATCGTCATCTTCGACCGCAGCTGGTACAACCGTGCCGGCGTCGAATATGTCATGGGCTTCTGCACCAAAGAGGAGCACGAGCGCTTCCTCGCGCTTTGCCCGGAAGTCGAAAAATACATCGTCGACGCCGGTATCATCCTGATCAAGCTCTGGCTGGAAGCCGGCATGGAAGAGCAGGAGGAGCGTTTCGCGGCCCGAATCGACGATCCGCTGCGGCAATGGAAATTGAGTCCGATGGATCTCGAATCCTATCGGCGCTGGTACGACTATTCCAAAGCGCGCGATATGATGCTCAAGGCCACCGATTC
>JBAUUA010000993.1:0-5117 GCA_049582465.1 Bradyrhizobium sp.
TCGGTGGAATAGAGATCAACACTCAAAATACCAACCAAGAAGAAAACGGAAACCCCATGATCGCCTCTTTACGTGCCGCCTGTTTCAGCCTCGCCTGCCTTTCGACTCTCGCGGCCGGTATCGCGCCGTCCTCCGCCGCCGACACCTATCCCAACCGCCCGGTGCGCTGGCTGATCGGGTTCGCCGCCGGCGGCCCGGTCGACATCGTGGCGCGCATCATGAGCCAGTGGCTGTCGGAGCACATGGGCCAGCAATTCGTGGTGGAAAATCGCGCCGGTTCCGGCGGCAACATCGCGGCCGCCGCCGCGATCAATTCACCGCCGGACGGTTACACGCTGTTGTTCGTCGCACCCAACAACGCGATCTCGACCTCGCTCTACAAGCATCTCACCTACGACTTCATCCGCGACACCGTGCCGGTGGCGAGCATCATGCAGCTCACCAACATGCTGGTGGTGTCGAACGCCATGCCGGTGAAGACCGTCCAGGAGTTCATCGACTACTGCAAGGCCAACCCGGGCAAGATCTCCTATGCCTCGTCGGGCAACGGCACCTCGGTGCACATGTCGGCCGAACTGTTCAAGGCGATGACCAAATGCGAGATGGTGCACGTGCCCTATCGGGGATCGGCGATCGCGTTTCCGGACATCATCTCCAACAAGGTGCAGCTGATCTTCGACAACCTGCCGTCGGCGCTGGAACAGTCGCGCTCCGGCACGGTCCGCGCGCTCGGCGTCACCTCGCCGCAGCGCTGGCCGGGCGTGCCGGACGTTCCCGCCATCGCCGAAACCGTGCCGGGCTTCGAATCGGTCGGCTTCTATGGCATCTCCGCGCCCAAGGGCACCCCGCCCGAAATCGTCGATACCCTGAACAAGGCGGTCGGCGAGGCGCTGAAGGATCCCAAGCTGGTCGAACGGCTCTCCGCCGTCGGCGGCATCCCCAAGCCGATGACCCCGGCCGAGTTCGGCAGACTGATATCGGACGAGACCGAAAAGTGGCGCAAGGTGGTCGAATTCGCCGGGGTTTCGGTGGATTGAGGACGGCTCACCGCCACGTTTCCCCTCGTCATTGCCGGGCTCGACCCGGCATTGCCGGATCGCGGTCATCCCTGTAAACGATGCCGGCACCGTTGCCGGCCGTCCCGTGAGGGGGCCGCTCGCGGCGGGGCCTGTAGCTCAATGGTTAGAGCCGGCCGCTCATAACGGTCTGGTTGCAGGTTCGAGTCCTGCCGGGCCCACCAAAAAATATGGGGCTTACTGAGTCTTGTTCGCGATCACCGCACCGGAAACGCCCCGCTTCCTCTACGCCTGATATGGCTTGGCAACAGCCAGGCCGGCGCCCAAGTCATTCGCGCTTTGGCGGCCTCGGCATCCATCTCATCCCCGCTCACTCCTTATGGCTCGCCCGCGCCTGAACCGGGCGCGGGTACCGGGTGGATAGGCTCTTGCCAGCTGATTGCGCTCGATGCGGTGCTGCGTCATCTCGCGGCGGGTTTTGTGCCCATCCTGGATCAAAACAAGATCGGATCTAGGTTTGGTCGAGCACAACAGGACGAATCCCGCCTCACTGTCTTCCGGATAGAAGGTCAGTGCGTCCCCCTGTTCTACCTTGCCGCTTTTCAGACGTGCGGCACACGCCAGACACCAGCCCTGCTCACAGACATAAGGGCTTTCGATGGCGGCATCCAGCATGCTGTAGAGCAGGAATTCATCCTCGCGCGCCTCGAATGTCCAGGTCCCGTCCGGACCTTCGAGGCGGATCGGGAAGAATCGCTCTGTTGGGCTAGTCATCACCGCTCGTCTCCAAGCTGCATGAGGTGAGCCGACTTGAGCCGCCGATCGCGGGTCGAAGCTGCCGATTTGCGAGGCCGCGATCGGGCTTCATCCTTATTCGCCGCAAAGCTCCTCGACCCGCGATAGACGATGGCTTTCATTTTGATTTCTCCCGAAAGGAGATCCGCTTCACCAACGCGTATCGGGGAGCGCGATATTTCCGATACGTCCGGTGGCGTATCCATGCGAGGCCTCGATGATACGCGTGACCACGGCGAACTCACGCGAATCGCGGGGCGCGAAGATAACAAGGTTTTGCGGCGGGACAGCACCTGCCATGTAGCGGGCGAAAGGGTGCACCGTTCCCCAGCCCTTGCTCACCACCTTTTGCGCTCCGTATTCACCGGACCGGGCACTTGTCATGCAACGTAACGGGCAATCTTTGGTTTTCCTTTGGCTATGTGCATGGCCGTCCGAACCGCACTGCGAACCGATTCCTGGGTGCTTTCGCGCGGGGATGAAACCCGTGTTATTGAGGTTCAAGTCGCGTCGCTGTTCGTGTCGCATCTGCCCGGTCTGGAAAGATGCGCACTGCGCCTCGGCAATGTTTGGAGGGAATTATCGCACTGCTTCCGGCGACGAGGAATTACCCCGTCAGCGGTGAAGCCGGCTGCGTCTCGAACGACGGTTCGTGCAGATGCTCCGGCGTTAGCCGACCGAAGCCGCATCCGCGTCGCTATCGACCATTGTGTTTCGCCATAGACCGTTCCGGGCGCCGACGACGATGCGCGCGGCGATGATGCCGCCATCCGCCAATCAGCTACGTCGACCGGCAACCCTTAACACAAGTCCCTCTAGCGCGTTCGTGATCGTAATTTGGCACGCCAGTCGACTCTCGGGGCGCACCGAATTCGCCTCGAACTCGAGTACATCGGCCTCGGTGGGACCCGGCGGCCCGATGCGTTGACGCCAGGCCTCGTCGACATAGCAGTGACAGGTTGCACAGATGCAGGAGCCACCGCATTCGCCGATGATCCCCTCGACGCCATTGTGTATCGCGGCCAGCATCGCGCTGTCGCCCGATGTGGCATCGACCTCGCGCCGCCTGCCGTCAGGTTCGACGAACGTTATTTTCGGCATGCGCGGGCTCCCGGTTCAATTGAACTGACGGCCGCCGTCGACGATCAAGGTCTGGCCGGTGATAAAAGCAGCGGCGGACGAGGCGAAGAACAGAGCGGCACCGACCATGTCGTCGGTTCCGGCCGCGCGCTTCAGAGCGCCCCTCGTTACGCCGTATTCCGAGGCGTTCTCCATCAGCCCAAGACTGGCTTCCGTCAGCGTGAAGCCGGGCGCGATGACATTGACCGTAATCTTGTCGTCGCCGAGTTCACGCGCCAACGCACGGGTCATGGCGATGACGGCGCCTTTGGACGAGACATAGTGCAGCCACATCGGTGAGCCGCTCATGACGGTCGCCGAGGACACATTAATGATCGCGCCGGAACCCGAGCGACGCATGAGCGGCGAGATCGCTTTGCACATTATCCAGACGCCCGTGACGTTGACGCGCATGACGCGATTCCATTCCGCTTCCGCAATGGCCTCGAAGCTCTTGCGCTCCAGTCCCGCATAGATCGCGGCGTTGTTCACGAGCGCGTCGACGCCGCCCATTCGGTTCATTGCGAATTGAGCCAGCGCCTGCGTGGAGGCCTCGCTTGCGACGTCGACCTCGGCCGCATGGCCCTTGCCGCCGCTTTCCGTGATGAGCCGGCAGGTTTCCTCGACCCCCCTCAAATGGATATCCGCAGCGATCACCTCGGCGCCGGCGCCGGCAAAGGCCTGCGCGAATCCGCGTCCCAGTCCTCCGGCCGCGCCGGTTACGATGACCCGCTTGCCCGGCAATCGGATTGCGCTCATGATTTGACCTCGATGTGCAACAGATCATCCATCCAGGCGCCAGCTTCGCCGATTGCGATCAGGGCCTCCGCCATCGTCCTGCCGGCCTCGGTCAGAATGGACGGCAGCACGAAGCTTTCCAGCATCGCGACGGTCTCCCTGGCGGGCATGTCATACCAACCGCCGATCGTCGCGATCCCATGGGTGGTAAAGCGCCATAGCTTGTCGGCGTCCTTCATCACGGCGTCTTCCCGCGAGGTCGCGGTTTTGCGCGTGTCATGTCCATCGATGATCGCCAGAATGCGGTCCGTCGCCAGCCCCGGAATAGCGAGCCGAGCGAACACCTTGCCCGCGATCTTGACGCCCTCAATTTCATGCTCGCGCTGAAGTTCCGGATATTTGGGGTTCGGACCCACGGCGTGTGCGAGTTGCTCCGGTGGAAATTTCTTCCAACCGACGTCGTGCATCAGGATCGCGGGCAGGACCACCGAGGGATCCACGTCGGGATAGACCCGCAGCAAGGCCTGGCCCAGGCGGTAGGAGATCAGCGTGTGCTCGTCATTGGAACGCACGTCGAGCCAAGGCCGTGCGGCGAGCCAGATCGGCAGATCGGCTTCGCGCAGGAAAGCCGTCATGAGAGCCTCGCGTCGTAGGAGAGATAGATGGTCTTGTATTCGAGATAGGCCTCGACGCCGTGCCGGCCCTTTTCGCGGCCGATTCCGCTCTCCTTCATGCCGCCAAACGGCGTTCGCTGGTTCGACCTCTGGATATCGTTGACCCAGACCGAGCCGACCTCGAGTCTTTCCGCCATCGTCAGCGCGGTCGCGAGATCGCCCGAGAAGACGAAGCCCGCGAGACCGTAGATCGTCGAATTGGCGCGATGAACCGCTTCCTCGCGATCGTCGAAGGGCGCTACCCCAAGGACGGGCCCGAAGGTTTCCTCGTTCATCACCAACAGGGAGGGGTCGGCGTCGGCGATCACGGTGGGCGGAAAGAACCAGCCGCCGTCATAGACACCGCCGGTGAGCCTTTCGCCGCCGATCGCGATGCGGGCGCCCTTGGCTCGCGCGTCGGCAACCTGCCGCTCGCTGTTGCGATAGATCTTTTCGTTGACCAGCGGTCCGAGCGCACAAGTCGAGGTCAGGCCGTCGCCGACATCGAGTTTGGCGACGTGTCCAAGCAGCGCGTCCAGAAATGCGCCGTTGACGGAGCGTTCGACGTAAACGCGATTGACGCGATAGCAGAACTGGCCGGACTTGGCGAAGGCGTGGCGAGCGATCGCGGCGGCGGCGATATCAATATCGGCGTCGGACAATCGCCGGGCAATGTCCGCCCAATTCAAGCGTCACGCGCTTCAGGGCTCCTGTCGCCGCCGCCGCGATCGCTTTTCCGGCCCCGGTTCCGCCGGTGAAAGCGACCTTGCGCGGAATCGGATGCTCGATCAGATGC
>JBAUUA010000994.1:0-1985 GCA_049582465.1 Bradyrhizobium sp.
TCAGTGATCTGTCCGAGCAGCGCGCCGACCGCGACGGTTTCGCCGTCCTTGGCAGCGATCTCGCCGAGCACGCCCGCTGACGGCGCCGGGACTTCGATGGTGACCTTGTCGGTCTCGAGCTCGACCAGGGGCTCGTCGACCGCGACGGCATCGCCGGCCTTCTTGAACCAGCGGCCGATGGTGGCCTCGGTCACGGATTCGCCGAGCGTCGGGACGCGAATTTCAGTCATGGTGTTGTTCCTCAAATATCCTGTGTGGTCATCGTCCGCGGAGGCGGGCGATCCGGTACTCCGTGACGGTGCCGGTCAAGGCGGACGGCGCGGGTTACCGGATGCCCCGCTTTCGCGGGGCATGACGAACTGTGATTATTAACTCAATGCCTCGTCGAGCAGCGCCTTGAGCTGCGCCAGATGCTTCGACATCAAACCGGTCGCGGTCGCTGCCGACGCGGCGCGGCCAGCATAGCGCGGCCGCTTGTTCGGCGCGTTGATCTGGTTCAGCACCCATTCGAGATAGGGCTCGATGAAGTGCCACGCGCCCATGTTGCGCGGCTCTTCCTGGCACCACACCACCTCGGCGCCCTTGAAGCGTCCAAGCTCCTGCACCAGCGCCTTCAGCGGCACCGGATAAAGCTGCTCGACCCGCATCAGATAGATATCGTCGATGCCGCGCTTTTCGCGCTCGTCGTAGAGATCGTAATAGACCTTGCCCGAGCACAGCACGACGCGGCGGATCTTGTTGTCTGCTACCAGCTTGATCTTCTCGTCCGGCAGCATTGCCGCGTCATCGTAGAGAATACGATGGAAGGTGGTGCCCGAGCCCATTTCGTCGAGCCGCGAAACCGCGCGCTTGTGGCGCAGCAGCGACTTCGGCGTCATCAGGATCAGGGGCTTGCGGATCTCGCGATGCAGCTGACGCCGCAGCACGTGGAAGAAATTGGCGGGCGTGGTGGCATAGACCACCTGCATGTTGTCCTCGGCGCACATCTGCAAATAGCGCTCCAGACGCGCGGAGGAATGCTCCGGCCCCTGCCCTTCATAGCCATGCGGCAGCATGCAGACGAGGCCGGACATGCGCAGCCATTTGCGCTCGCCCGACGAGATGAACTGGTCGAACAGCACCTGCGCGCCATTGGCGAAATCGCCGAACTGCGCTTCCCAGATGGTCAGCGCATTCGGCTCCGCCAGCGAATAGCCGTACTCGAAGCCGAGCACGGCCTCTTCCGACAACAGCGAGTTGATGACTTCGTAGTGGCCCTGATCGCCGAGATGATTGAACGGCGTATAGCGGCTCTCGTCTTCCTGATCGATCAGCACGGAGTGCCGCTGCGAGAAGGTGCCGCGCTCGGAGTCCTGACCGGAGAGCCGGACGTGATGGCCTTCCTGCAGCAGCGTACAGAACGCCAGCGCCTCGCCGGTCGCCCAGTCGATCCCGATTCCGGTGTCGATGGCCTTGGCGCGGTTTTCCAGGAACCGCTGGATGGTGCGGTGAATCCGGAAGCCGTCCGGCACCTTGGTGATCTTGCGGCCGATATCCCTGAGCGCGGCGACATCGACGCCGGTGACGCCGCGACGGGCGTCTTCTTCCTGGTCCGCCGACTTGAAGCCGGCCCATTTGCCGTCGAGCCAGTCCGCCTTGTTGGGCTTGTAGCCCGAGCCGGCCTCGAGTTCAGCGTCGAGCCGCGCGCGCCAGTCGGCCTTGGCCTTCTCGACCTCGCCCTCGGTCATCACGCCTTCGGCGACCAGCCGCTTGGAATAGATCTCCAGCGTGCTCGGATGCGAGGCGATCCGCTTGTACATCACCGGCTGGGTGAATGCCGGCTCGTCGCCTTCGTTATGGCCATGCCTGCGATAGCAGAACATGTCGATGACGACCGGCTTGTGGAATTTCTGCCGGAATTCGATCGCGACCTTGGCCGCGAACACCACGGCCTCCGGATCGTCGCCGTTGACGTGGAAAATCGGCGCGTCGATCATCTTCGCCAC
>JBAUUA010000995.1:0-4234 GCA_049582465.1 Bradyrhizobium sp.
CCTCGGTCGACCGGCAGTGCGGTTCGTCGCAGCAGGCGCTGCATTTCGCCGCGCAGGCGGTCATGTCCGGCACCATGGACTGCGTGATCGCCGCCGGCGTCGAATCCATGACGCGGGTGCCGATGGGCACACCGAGCGTGCTCGCCGCAAAAGCGGGACTTGGCACCTACAAGAGCCCGGGCATCGAGAAGCACTACCCGAACATCGTATTCTCGCAATTCACCGGCGCCGAAATGATGGCCGAGAAATACGGTCTGTCGAAGGACGAACTCGACGAGTTTTCCTACAACAGCCACCAGCGCGCGATCGCCGCGACGCAGGCGGGAAAATTCAAGGACGAGATCATCCCGCTGCAGATCACCCGCGCGGACGGTTCGACCGACACCCACCATATCGACGAAGGCATCCGCTTCGACGCCAGCCTCGCCGGCATCAGGGGCGTCAAGCTGATCGCCGAGAACGGCAAGCTCACCGCCGCCTCTTCCAGCCAGATCTGCGACGGCGCCTCAGGCGTCGTGGTGGTCAATGAAAGGGGCCTGAAGGCGCTCGGTGCCAAGCCGATGGCGAGGATCCATCACATGACCATGATGGGCGGTGATCCCGTGATCATGCTGGACGCGCCGCTGCACGCCACCGAGCGCGCGCTGAAGAAGGCCGGCATGTCGATCGACGACATCGACCTGTTCGAGGTCAACGAAGCCTTCGCCTCGGTGCCGACGGCATGGCTGAAGACCACCGGCGCCGATCCGGCAAAGCTCAACGTCAACGGCGGCGCGATCGCGCTCGGCCATCCGCTCGGCGGCTCCGGCACCAAGCTGATGACCACGCTGGTCAACGCGCTGAAGCAGCGCAACAAGCGTTACGGCCTGCAGACCATGTGCGAAGGCGGCGGCATGGCCAACGTGACCATCGTCGAGCGGCTGTAAGAACAATAAAATAAAAGTGAACGGCGGATAGCAGGTAACGAACGGATACGGAAGAACGTCCTTCCCCTGTTCGCCATTCGCTGCCGCCGCTCACGCTTGCATCCGCTTTTCGCGCCCAGAGGAAACCCCAATGACTCATCCGTCGGTGCACGCCCGCACCCAGCCCAACAAGATCGCCTACCAAATGGCCTCGACCGGCAAGGCGATCACCTATCGCGAGCTCGACGAGCTGTCGAACCAGGGCGCGCATCTGTTTCGTTCGCTCGGCCTGAAGGCGGGCGATCACATCGCCTTCCTGATGGAGAACAGGCTGGCGTTCATGGAGATCTGCTGGGCCGCGCAGCGCTCCGGGCTGTATTACACCGCGATCAGCCGCTATCTGACCCGGGACGAGATCGCCTACATCGTCAGGGATTGCGGCGCAAAAGTCGTCATCACCTCGCCGAATTGCGCCGAGCAGCTCAAGGGGCTGGTCACCGGCGCGCCCGGCGAGCCGCTGTTCTTCATGCTCGACGAACCGCTCGCCGGCTTCCGCTCCTGGGACAGGGAAGCCGCAGCACAGCCGACGACGCCGATCGCGGACCAGGAAGCCGGCTATGACATGCTGTATTCGTCGGGCACCACCGGCCGCCCCAAGGGCATCAAGCGGGCGTCGGATCACCATCCGATCGAGCTGCCGAATCCGTTCCTGAAGATTCTGTGCGCCGACATGTGCGGGATGAATTCCGACAGCATCTATCTGTCGCCGGCGCCGCTCTATCACGCCGCTCCCTTGCGCTTCAACATGATGGCGATCACGCTCGGCGGCACCTCCATCATCATGGAACACTTCGACGCGGAAGAATTCCTGAAACTGGTCGAGAAGCACAAGGTCACGCAATCGCAGCTGGTGCCGACCATGTTCGTGCGCATGCTGAAACTGCCGGAAGAGGTGCGCAAGCGCTGCGACATCTCCTCGCTGAAAGGCGCGATCCACGCCGCGGCGCCCTGCCCGATCGACGTCAAGGCCAGGATGATCGAATGGTGGGGACCGATCCTGATCGAGTATTACGCCGGCTCCGAAGGCAACGGCGTCACGGTGTCGACCTCGCAGCAGTGGCTGACCCATCGCGGCACCGTCGGCCGCGCCGTGGTCGGCAAGGTCAAAATCCTCGACGACAACGATCAGGAGGCGCCGACGGGGCAGATCGGCACGGTGTATTTCGCCGACGCGCCGGTGTTCGCCTATCACAACGATCCCGAGAAGACCAAGCGCGCCTACAACGCCAGGGGCTGGTCGACGCTCGGCGACGTCGGCTATCTCGACGAGGAGGGTTTCCTCTATCTCACCGACCGCAAGAGCTACATGATCATTTCCGGCGGCGTGAATATCTATCCGCAGGAGACCGAGGACGTGCTGATCACCCACCCAGGCGTCGCCGACGTCGCGGTGTTCGGCGTGCCCAACGAGGAGATGGGCGAAGAGGTCAAGGCGGTAGTGCAGCCGCACGACATGAAGAAGGCGGGCAAGGAACTGGAAGCCGAGCTGATTCTGTTTTGCCGCAAGCATCTGTCGCCGATCAAATGCCCGAAGAGCATCGACTTCGAGCCCGATCTGCCGCGCACGCCCACCGGCAAGCTGGTGAAGCGCCATCTGCGCGACAAGTATTGGCCGAATACGGCGGTTAGGGTTTAGACCTCGCCGTTCTTCGCCTTCACAATTCGACGTTCATCGAATCATATCCGACACGGAAACTGGCACAAGCGGGTCGTCGCCAACCGATGCGGCGACGGCAAGTTCACGTGGAGAGACGTCATGCCCCCTAGCGGCGAAAACCAAAGCTTGATTATAACGGCATTTTGGCAGGTCAATTCCGGC
Source organism: Bradyrhizobium sp. (assembly GCA_049582465.1). GTDB lineage: Bacteria > Pseudomonadota > Alphaproteobacteria > Rhizobiales > Xanthobacteraceae > Bradyrhizobium. The sequence goes on from JBAUUA010000995.1 coordinate 2,785, forward strand.
GAGGAAGCCACCATTGCCGGACTGTTGAAGGACTTTCTTCCCCAGGCACAGAAGGAGCCGGGCGTGAAGGAGTTTCAGATTCACCAAAGCACCTCCAAGCCTGGCGAGTTCTTCTTCTATGAAGTCTTTGCGGGAGAAGCGGCTTTCGCCGATCACCAGCAGACGCAGCATTTCAAGGAGATCATCGTCGGACAAGCCGTTCCCAGGCTTGCGAAGCGCGAGCGCGCACAGTTTCGATACATTTGACTAAAGCGCGCCCTTGCGCGTGCTGCAAATTGATTTCGTCATGCCCGGCCTTGTGCCGGGCATCCACGTCTTTACAATTCATCGGCATAAGAAGACGTGGATGGCCGGGACATAGGCGAGGGGAACTGACGCCGTCCTTCGGACGGCTATGCCCGACGAGGAAATGAATTTGCCATGAACGACGCCTTACGCCTCCCCGCCATCCCGCTCCCGCCCGGCATCCGCTCCCGTTACGTCGACGACATCAACGGCCTCTCGATCCACGTGCTAGAGGCCGGCTATGAGACAAAGGGCCGGCCCAGCGTGCTGCTGCTGCACGGCTTTCCCGAGCTTGCCTTCAGCTGGCGCAAGGTGATGCCAAGGCTTGCGGAAGCCGGCTATCACGTGATCGCGCCGGACCAGCGCGGCTATGGCCGCACCACCGGCTGGGACGGCAATTACGACGGCGATCTCAATTCATTCCGGCTGCTCAACCTGGTCCGCGACGCGCTCGGGCTTATTTCCGCGTTTGGCTACGCAAGCGTCGATGCGGTGGTCGGGCACGATTTCGGCTCTTCCGTCGCCGCCTGGTGCGCGCTGGTACGGCCCGACGTCTTTCGATCGGTGGTGCTGATGAGCGCGCCGTTCGGAGGCCCGCCGCCATTGCCGTTCAATACGGCCGACGGTCCGCGGCAACTGAGGCGCGAGGATCCCGTGCACCGCGAGCTCGCGGCGCTGCCGCGTCCGCGCAAGCATTACCAATGGTACTATTCGACGCGGCAGGCCAATGCGGACATGCACCGCGCGCCGCAGGGCGTGCATGATTTCCTGCGCGCCTATTATCATCACAAGAGCGCGGACTGGAAAGCCAATCAGCCCTATCCGCTGAAATCATGGTCGGCGGGCGAGCTGGCAAAACTGCCGACCTATTACGTGATGGATCTCGCCAAGAACATGGCCGAGACGGTGGCCGAGGAAATGCCCGATGCGGCAGCGGTCGCCGCCAACCAATGGCTGCCGGACCGCGAGCTTTCCTTCTACAGCGCCGAATACGAGCGCACGGGTTTCCAGGGCGGCCTGCAATGGTATCGCTGCGGCACCTCGGGCGCGTTCAACGCCGAGCTCCAGCTCTGGTCCGGCCGGACCATCGACGTGCCCTCCGCGTTCATCGCCGGCAAGCAGGACTGGGGTACCTACCAGCGCCCCGGCGTCTTTGAAGCCATGC
>JBAUUA010000996.1:0-1977 GCA_049582465.1 Bradyrhizobium sp.
AGCGAATCCATCACCATCTGCAGCACCCGCGGATGGGTGAGATTGACCGAGCTGCCGCAGCCGGTGAAATCGTCGTAGTAGCGCGGATTGTCCTTCATCAGCCAGTAATAGGAGGCGTTGTCGATGCCGCGGAACGACAGCGTCGGGCCCATATGGTTGCCCTCGGCGGTGTGGTTATAGACGACGTCGAGCATCACCTCGATGCCGGCGTCGTGCAGCCGCGCCACCGTGGTGCGGAAGGCGTCGAGCGGGTTGTCCTGCGAGTAGCGCGGCTCCGGCGCGAAGAACGACAGCGTGTTGTAGCCCCAGTAGTTCGCCAGTTTCCTTTCCACCAGCACGCGGTCGTCGACGAAGCCATGGATCGGCAACAGCTCGATCGTGGTGACGCCGAGCCGCTTCAGATGGTCGATCATCGCCGGCGAAGACAGGCCGCCGAAGGTGCCGCGCAAATTGGGCGGCACGTCCTCGCGTTTCTGCGTCAGGCCCTTGACGTGGGCCTCATAGATGATGGTTTCTTCCCAGGGCACGTTGGGGCGCATTTCGCGGCGGCCCCAGTTGAAGGTTTCGTCGACCACCACGGCCTTAGGCATGCCGCGCGCATTGTCGCGCCGGTCGAAAGAGAGATCTTCCCGCGCGCTGCCGGTGCGATAGGCGAAATGCGCGTCGCTCCACACCAGCCGGCCCGCGAGCCGCCTGGCATAGGGGTCCAGCAGCAGCTTGTTGGGATTGAAGCGGTGGCCGTGCTCGGGCTCGTAGGGCCCGTGAACCCGGTAGCCATAGAGCTGGCCGGGCGAAACGTCGTTCAGATAACCGTGCCAGACGTCCTCGTTGCGCTCCGGCAATTCGATGCGCTCGAGTTCGCGGCGGCCCTGGCTGTCGAACAGGCAAAGCTCCACCTTCTGCGCGTTGGCGGAAAACAGCGCAAAATTAGTGCCCCGGCCGTCCCAGCTTGCACCGAGGCGCGAGAACGTTCCGGCAGACAATCGCATGCGTCAGCTTTCCGGCACGAGAAAAATGGCGGCCAAGGGCGGGATGGTGAGATTGAGTTCGGGCACGAGGCCTTCCAACGTATGGACCTCGCCGACGTTCCCGACATTGCTGCCGCCGTAATGGGAGGAGTCCGAATTGAAGACCTCGCGCCATTTGCCGGCGAACGGCACCCGGACCCGATAATTGTAATACACATTGGGCGAAAAATTCACGACCACCAGGCATCGCGCGCGGGCATCATTGCCCTTGCGGATCCAGGCGAACACATTGCCGCCGGCGTCGTCGGTGACGACCCATTCAAAGCCGGCCTGATCGCAATCCAGTTCATGCAGCGCCGGCAGCGCGCGATAGAGCCGGTTGAGATCACGGATCAGGGAATGGATGCCGGCATGCGTGCTCTGGTCGAGCAGGTGCCAGTCCAGCGAGCGATCGTGGCTCCATTCGCGCTCCTGCGCGAACTCGCAACCCATGAACAGCAGCTTCTTGCCGGGATGACCGAACATGAAACTGTAATAGGCCCGCAGATTCGCAAAGCGCTGCCAGTCGTCGCCGGGCATCCGTCCCAGGATCGAGCGCTTGCCGTGAACGACTTCATCGTGCGACAGCGGCAGGATGAAATTCTCGGAGAAGGCGTAGTGCAGGCCGAACAGGATGTCGCCGTGGTGATGCTTGCGCTGGATCGGATTCTTGCCGATGTAGTTCAGCGTGTCGTGCATCCAGCCCATGTTCCATTTATAGCCGAAGCCGAGGCCGCCATATTCGACCGGACGGGACACCTGCGGCCAGGCGGTGGATTCTTCCGCGGCCGTGGTGGCCTGCGGGAAGCGGGCGAACACCTCGGTGTTGAAACGCCGCAGGAAATCGACGGCGTCGAGATTTTCCCGGCCGCCATATTTGTTCGGAATCCAGCCGCCGGCGGGCCGGCTGTAGTCGAGATACAGCATGGAGGCGACCGCATCGACACGCAGGCCGTCGATGGCATAACGC
>JBAUUA010000997.1:0-1797 GCA_049582465.1 Bradyrhizobium sp.
GAAGCGCGCCGTCAACGCGGCGATGGATTCAGGCAAGCCGACGCTGATCAACGCGGTGATCGACCCCGCGGCTGGCTCGGAGAGCGGCCGCATCGGCAACCTCAACCCGCAAAGCGTGCTGAAGAAGAAATAACGGCCATAGACAAGCGGGGCCACGGCCCCGCCCCCATTCCTTCCTGCGCTTGCAGGATTCAGATACGAGACGGAGCAAGACGATGACCAAGGCGCTGAACGGCGTTCGCATTCTCGATTTCACCCACGTCCAGTCGGGACCGACCTGCACCCAATTGCTGGCGTGGTTCGGCGCCGACGTGATCAAGGTCGAGCGCCCCGGCGTCGGCGACATCACGCGCGGTCAGCTGCAGGACATTCCCAATGTCGACAGCCTGTATTTCACCATGCTCAACCACAACAAGCGCTCGATCACGCTCGACACCAAGAATCCGAAGGGCAAGGAAGTCCTCACCGAGCTGATCAAGACCTGCGACGTGCTGGTGGAGAATTTCGGACCCGGCGTGCTCGACCGCATGGGATTTCCCTGGGAAAAGATCCAGAGCATCAATCCGAAGATGATCGTGGCGTCGATCAAGGGTTTCGGCCCTGGCCCCTACGAAGACTGCAAGGTCTATGAGAACGTCGCGCAGTGCACCGGTGGCGCGGCATCGACCACCGGCTTCCGCGATGGACTGCCGCTGGTCACCGGCGCGCAGATCGGCGACAGCGGCACCGGCCTGCATCTGGCGCTCGGCATCGTCACCGCGCTCTACCAGCGCACCCAGACCGGACGCGGCCAGAAGGTCACCGCCGCGATGCAGGACGGCGTGCTCAATCTGGCGCGCGTCAAGCTGCGCGATCAGCAGCGGCTCGCCCATGGCCCGCTCAAGGAATACAGCCAGTACGGCGAAGGAATTCCGTTCGGCGACGCGGTGCCGCGCGCCGGCAACGATTCCGGCGGCGGCCAACCCGGCCGCATCCTGAAGTGCAAGGGCTGGGAGACCGATCCCAACGCCTATATCTACTTCATCACCCAGGCCCCGGTCTGGGAGAAGATCTGCGACGTGATCGGCGAGCCCGGCTGGAAGACCCATCCCGACTACGCCAAGCCGCCTGCCCGGCTTACGCGCCTCAACGAGATCTTCGCGCGCATCGAACAATGGACTATGACCAAGACCAAGTTCGAGGCGATGGAGATTCTCAACAAGGACGACATCCCCTGCGGTCCGATCCTCTCGATGAAGGAAATCGCGGAAGATCAGTCGCTGCGCGCCACTGGTACCGTGGTCGAAGTCGACCACCCCACCCGCGGCAAGTACCTCTCGGTCGGCAACCCGATCAAGCTGTCGGACAGCCCGTCCGACGTGTTGCGCTCGCCGCTGCTCGGCGAGCACACCGACGAGATCCTGCGCCAGGTACTGGGCTTCAGCGACCATCAGGTCGCGGAAATCCACGACTCCGGCGCGCTCGACCCGCCGCGCAAGCAGGCGGCGGAGTAAGCCGCTCCTTCTGGCAGAATTCGAGGGCCGCCTCTCCGGGCGGCCCTTTTTCTTGTGCCTTTACTGATCCATAGGCGATTCAAATCGACCGATATTGCGATGCAATATCAAAAATGCTGCTATGCAAACAAATGCATTGCCCGTGGCATCTGGTATACATAATCTCCCTTCCAGACGATGAGGCGGCGGTTGGCCGCCTTCCAGGAAAGGGAACCCAATGTCCAGGACTGCCTCCATCCCGTTCGCGCCCTCCAGCAACCCGTTCGGCCGCCTGTTCGCGACGCTCGACCGCCTGCTGCTGGCC
>JBAUUA010000998.1:0-2330 GCA_049582465.1 Bradyrhizobium sp.
TCGCCGGTCGGCATATGGTCGGTAATGAAGGTAACGTCGATATAGGTCTGTCCGATGAAGAGGGCCTGCATTCGTGTTCCGTCATGGCTGAGGGGTGGTCCCGGCCGGCGCCTCACTTTAGCACCGCTATGCCGGATCATTCGCTGAAATTATTCGCAAAGCCTGCCCGTTAACCGCTTGAGATAGCCATGTGGCGGGACTACGACCGTCCCCGGGTATCGAGCGTGCCGCGCCGAACCAACGGTCGGCGGCTCGCCTGAGTTCCTGAGAGATATGAGAGATAGGAGGGAAGATGACCGTCTATTCCGGTCCGGTATTCGACATGGCGGTCAACCAGTTCGCCGTGATCGCCGATCATCTTTCGATCCCTTCGGACGAGCGCGACCGCCTGCTGCTGCCAAAGCGGGCGCTGACCATCTCCTGTCCGATCCATCGCGACGACGGCACGATCACGGTGTTCGAGGGATATCGCGTGCAGCATCACCTCACGCTTGGGCCCACCAAGGGCGGTACCCGCTTCGCCCCCAGCGTCGACATCGGCGAGGTGGCGGCGCTGGCGATCTGGATGAGCTGGAAATGCGCGCTGGTCGGTCTGCCCTATGGCGGCGCCAAGGGCGGCGTCCGGGTCGACCTCACGACGCTGTCCAGGCGCGAACTGGAGTCGCTGTCGCGCCGCTACATGCAGGAGATGATTCCGTTCGTCGGGCCCCATACCGACGTGATGGCGCCGGACATGGGCACCAATGAGCAGGTGATGGCCTGGTTCATGGACACCTATTCGATGTACCAGGGCCGTACCGTGACCGAGATCGTCACCGGCAAGCCGGTTTCCTCAGGCGGTACCCTGGGACGGAGGGAGGCCACCGGCCGCGGCGTGGCCCATCTCGCCCGGCGCGTCATGAAGGAGCTTGCGATCGACCTCAACGGGGCGACCGCGGTGGTGCAGGGGTTCGGCAATGTCGGCTCCTACGCGGCGCTCGGATTGCACCAGTTCGGCCTCAAGGTGATCGCGGTCTCCGACCATACCGGCGCGCTCTACGACAAGTCCGGGCTCGATATTCCCGCGCTGATGCGCCACGCCGGCGAGCACGGCAGCATCGCCGGATTTTCCAACGAGCTTGCCTTCGATCCCGCGCAAATCCTCACTTTGCCCTGCGACGTGCTGGTGCCGGCGGCCATGGAGCGGGTGATCGACGCGGAGACCGCGCAGAAACTGAAATGCCGGGTGCTGGCGGAGGGCGCCAACGGGCCGACCACGCCGGAGGCGGATCTCGTGCTGGAAAAACGCCAGGACGAGATTTTCCTCATCCCCGACATCCTCTGCAATTCCGGCGGTGTCGTCGTCAGCTATTTCGAATGGGTGCAGGACCTGCAGCAGCTGTTCTGGGAAGAGGAGGAAGTGATGCGGCGCGAATATCACATTCTCGACCGCGCCTTCGAGCAGATGCTGACGCGGGCGAGGGTGGACAAGGTCCCGCATCGCACCGCTGCGATGGCGATCGGCGTGGAGAAGGTCCGCGCCGCCAAGAACACGCGAGGGCTGTTCCCGTGATCACCGGTCTCGACCATCTCGTCGTGCTGCTTTCGGATATCAAGGCCGGTGCGAAGGCTTATGAATTGCTGCTCGGTCGCGCGCCGTCCTGGCGAAGCCAGGGCGACGGTTCCGAGACCGTGCTGTTCACCCTCGACAACATGTCGCTCGAGCTGATGGCGCCTTCCGGGCATTCGCCGACCGCGGAGCGCATCCGCCAGGTCATGAAGATCTGGGGCGAGGGGCTCGCCAGCATCTGTTTCCGCGTCGGCGACATCGCCAAGGCCCATCGCCGGCTCGATCGCGTGGCGCTGACGCCGGAACCGGTGGCCGAAGTCGAGAGCCGCGATCTGGATTCCGGCAAGTCCCTGCACTGGAAGCGCACCCGCGTGGCGACGGAGCTGACACGCGGGGTGCGGATGTTTTTCCTCGAACTTACCGGGGAGCGCCCGGTCTCGCCCGCGACATCGGCGGCGCCGATCATGGCGCTCGATCACGTCGTGGTTTCGACCGAGGATCCGGAGCGCGCGGCGGCGCTCTATGGCGCGCGGCTCGGCCTCGACATGGCGCTCGACCGTTCGCACAAGGATTGGGGACAGCTGATGTTCTTCCGCTGCGGCGATCTCATCGTCGAGATCGTTCACCGTCCGGTCGCCGGCGCCGACAAGGCCCACGACAAACTATGGGGCCTGAGCTGGCGCGTCGCCGACGTCGGGGCGACGCGTGCGCGGCTTCTGGCCGCCGGCTTCGATGTCTCGGAGGTACGCGCCGGCCGCAAGCCGGGCACGCGGGTGGTGAG
>JBAUUA010000999.1:0-2985 GCA_049582465.1 Bradyrhizobium sp.
GCCTTGCTGGCGCGGCCGATCTGTTGGACGAACTGCAGGGCGAGGGACTTGCCGCTGCCATCCGCCGCCACGACACGGCGGCGCTGTACGATTGGCTAACGGTAGTCCTGAGCTATCAAGGTGCTGATTCCTGTCCAAGCCGCCCATCATAACGAGATGATGTCGCCCGCCGTAACGGAATGATGCCGCCCACCATAACGAGATGACGCCGCCCACCGGAACGGAATAAAGCCGCCCGGGGTCTGGAATGGCGACGAACGCCTCCGCTGGCCTGTTTAGGGTCCCTCCTTTGGCAATCCAAGGGAGCGATGATGCCAGCGGAAAGAGTCGCGATGCGCCAAGTGCGCGAGATCATTCGTTTGAAGTTTTCCGCCGGTATTTCGACGCGCGAAATCGCGCGGCGGCTGGGCATAGCCGCATCGACGGTGCGCGGGACGTTGAGGCGTTTCGAGGGTGCCGGGCTGGGTTGGCCCTTGCCGGACGGCATGAGCGATGGCGACCTGGAGGCGGCGCTTTACGCCCATCACGGGACCAAACGGGGCCATCGCCGTCACGCCGAGCCGGATTGGCCGACGGTTCATCGGGAGCTGAAGCGCAAGCACGTCACCCTGGTGATCGTCTGGGATGAATATATCGCCGCCAATCCCGGCGGTTACAGCTACTCGCGGTTTTGCGAGCTCTATCGCGGCTTTGAATCGAAGTTGTCGCCGACGATGCGTCAGACGCACGCGGCCGGCGAGCGGCTGTTCGTCGATTACGCCGGCGATGGGGTTCCGGTCGTTATCGACCGGCTAACCGGCGAAATCCGCAAGGCGCAAATCTTCGTCGCCGTGCTCGGTGCGTCGAGCTTCACTTTTGCGCACGCGAGCTGGACGCAGGCGCTCCCCGACTGGATCGACGCCCATGTTCATGCCTTCGAGGCTATCGGTGGCGTGCCACATTTACTGGTGCCGGATAATACGAAGACGGCGGTGATCAAGGCCTGTCTCTACGATCCTCAGGTCAATCGTACCTACGCGGAAATGGCCGCACATTATGACACCGCCATCCTGCCAGCGCGACCAAGGCGGCCACGGGATAAAGCTAAAGTCGAACAGGCAGTTCTTATAGTTGAGCGATGGCTTCTCGGGCGACTGCGCCATCGAACCTTCTTCAGTTTAGCGGATGTCAACGCGGCGATTGCCGATCTGATGACGCATCTCAATGAAGAACGTCCGATCCGGCGGCTCGGCGTGACACGCCGGCAATTGCTGGAACAGATCGATCGCCCGGCACTAAAGGTGCTGCCGGCCGAACCTTACGAGTTCTCGGAATGGCGCACCTGTCGCGTCGGCATCGATTATCACATCGAGGTTGCCGCCCATTATTACAGCGTCCCCCATCGCTTCGCCCGCGCCGAGGTCGACGCGCGGCTGACCGCGCGGACGGTCGAGATCTTCCTCAAGGGAGAACGGATCGCCGCGCACATGCGCATGAGCGGGAATCACAAGCACACGACAGTCCCCGAGCATATGCCTTCCAGCCATCGTCGATATGCCGGCTGGACGATTGAGCGCATCCGCGCCGACGCCCGGCTGGTCGGCCCGGCGACTGCGGCGCTGTGTGAACTGATCCTCGAACAGCGTCCGCATCCGGAACAGGGCTTTCGCGCCTGTCTGGGGGTCGTCCGGCTGGCTCGTCCGTATGGCGTCGAGCGCCTTGAAGCCGCCGCCGAGCGCGCCATCGACATCGGCGCGCGTACTTATGGCTCGGTCAAATCCATCCTCGACAACCACCTCGATCGGCGATCCGCGCAGAAGCGCGCCACGGACGGAACGCCGATCCTGCACGCAAATATCCGTGGACCGCGCTACTACAATTAGGAGAACCGACCTTGCTCAAACATCCAACCTACGATCAGCTTTACGCGCTTGGCCTGCATGGCATGGCCAAGGCCCTCCTCGAAATTGCCGCTGGTGGCGAAGCCGACGGCCTCGGCCATCACGAATGGTTGGGGCTCCTGCTTGATCGCGAGGCTTCCTGGCGCCAGGACAAACGCCTCGCGGGAAGGCTGCGCGTCGCCAAATTACGCCAGCAGGCCTGCGTCGAGGATGTCGACTATCGCAGTCCCCGCGGTCTCGACCGCGCCCTGTTCCAGAAGCTCGTCGAAGGCGAATGGATCAGCGCCCACGACAATCTGGCGCTGATCGGTCCAACCGGCGTCGGCAAAAGTTGGCTGGCCTCAGCGCTCGGCCACAAGGCTTGCCGGGACAACCGGTCAGTCCTCTACCAGCGCGTGCCCCGGCTGTTCGAGGAACTGGCGCTGGCGCGCGGCGACGGTCGCCATCCCCGTCTTCTGCGCAACCTCGGCCGCGCCGATCTTTTGATCCTCGACGATTGGGGCCTGGAGCCGCTCGACGCCGCCGCCCGGCATGATCTCCTGGAAATCCTCGAGGAACGCTACGGACGCCGCTCCACGATGATTACCTCCCAGCTTCCAGTAGACCGATGGCACGAAATAATCGGCGATCCGACCTATGCCGACGCCATCCTGGACCGTCTCGTTCACAATGCCCACCGCATCGAACTCGCCGGCGAAAGCATGCGCCGGACACGAGGCAAACAGAACCAGAAGGCTTGACCAACCACCATCGCCGGTGACACAAATCCATCGGCCAGCGAGGCTCGCGACCCGGGCGGCATCATTCCGTTACGGTGGGCGACATCATTCAGGAATCCCGGGCGGCATCATCCCATTATACCCGGGCGACTTCGTCGGAATCCGCATTGAGCTAATCAACAGTCCCTTTCTCAAGGAGGGCGGCACACCCGATCAGTACCGCGCCGCCCTTGCGCGCGCGATCAAGCTGGGTTGGCGAATCCGGAACGTATGTGCGCTTCACGCAGGCCGGCGCCGAGCTGTTCGCCTGATGCCCTGGTCGCGCGCGCTCGAGGATCCGATCGCGCTGCCAGGTGGCCGCAAGCTCGTCACCTTGACCACAGCGG
>JBAUUA010001000.1:0-6437 GCA_049582465.1 Bradyrhizobium sp.
GTGACATCGGTGGTGCGTTTCTGCTTCGCCAAGAACGATAAAACCCTCGATACCGCGCTCGAGCGTCTATCCGACGCGGTACATCGCCGATAAGAGGTTAAGGAGATGCGCGAGCGCAGCCGTTCCCTCATCCGATATGCCGTCGCGACGGCGGCGCTGCTCGCAGCGCTGTCGCAGTCCGCGCGAGCCGAGGAGCGGACCGTCAATTTCTACAACTGGTCGAACTACATGGCGCCGGGGGTGCTCGAGGATTTTACCAAGGAGACCGGTATCAAGGTGGTCTACGACACGTTCGATGCCAATGAGACGCTGGAAACGCGGCTGCTGGCTGGCAAATCTGGCTATGACGTCGTCGTTCCCACCGCCTATTTCCTGCAGCGCCAGATCAAGGCCAATATTTTCCAGAAGCTCGACAAATCGAAGCTGCCCAACCTTGCCAACGCCTGGCCGGTCGTGACCAAGCAGCTCGCCATCTACGACCCCGGCAATCAATACGCCGCCAATTACATGTGGGGCACGACCGGCATCGGCTACAACGTCAAGATGGTGCAGAAAATTCTCGGTCCCGACGCCAGGATCGACAGCTGGGACATCGTGTTCAAGCCGGAGAACCTCGCCAAGTTCAAAGACTGCGGCATTCACATGCTGGATTCCGCCGACGACATCTTCCCGGCGGCGCTGGGCTATCTCGGGCTCGATCCCAATTCGACCAGGCAGGCGGACCTCGAAAAGGCCGCCGATCTCGTCACGAAGATCGCGCCCTACGTCCGCAAGTTTCATTCATCGGAATATCTGAGTGCATTGGCGACAGGCGAAATCTGCTTCGTGGTGGGCTGGTCGGGCGACATCATGCAGGCGCGAAGCCGCGCCGCGGAGGTCAAGAGCGACATCGAGATCGGCTATGCCATTCCGAAAGAGGGCGCGCAGATGTTCTTCGACAATCTGGCGATTCCGGCCGATGCCAAGAACGTCTCCGAAGCCTATGAACTGATCAACTATCTCTACCGGCCCGATGTCGCGGCGAAGAATTCCGATTTCCTGTCCTATGCCAACGGCAATCTGGCAAGCCAGAAGCTGGTCGATCCAAAAATTCTCAACGACAGGAATATTTATCCGGACGAAGCGACACAGAAGAAGCTGTTTGTGATCACCGCGCGCGATCCGGCCACCCAGCGCATCATCAACCGGCTGTGGACCAAGGTGAGGACTGGGAGGTAGGTCTCCTCATCCTGAGGAGGCGCGCAAGCGCCGTCTCGAAGGATGGCCGCATCGGGGCTCTCATGGTTCGAGACGCGCCAACGGGTCCGCGCGAAGCGCGGCCCGATGATAAACTCCGACGCGCTCTTCAACATGAGGGATGGGCCGCTACCGCCAGCGGCGATGCACCCACCACCATTGATCCGGATATTCGCGAATCCAGCCCTCGACCACGGCTGTAATTGCCTGCATCGTTCCCTGAACGTCGATCTGGCCCGAGGCGTCGCGCACAGGCGCTACTTCTTCGGATAGTTCGGCGCGAAAGCGGTGGCCCGGCAGGCGGATAATGCGGACGCCATGGACCGGACATTCGATCTGCCGCAGCAGCCGGGCCAGCGTCGGGTTGGCCTTGGTCTTTCGGCCAAAGAAGGTGACGTCGACGCCGTTGGTAAAATATTGGTCGACCAGGATGGCGACGTGTTGACCCTTTTGCAGGGCGTCCGCCAGCCTCAGCGGGGCGTCACGGCCGGCCGGGATCAGCGTTCCCATCTTCACCGAGCGAATCTCTTCGATAATGCGGTCGGCCGAAGCGATGTTGGGGCGACGAAACAGGACGGCGGCATCCAGGCCATGCGCGACCGCGGCCAAAGCAGCCAGTTCGAAGCTGCCGAGATGACTTGAAAAGATCAGCGCCGGTTTGCCGTCGAGCCGCAGCTGGGCGAACAATTCATGCGTGCGCGGCTCGATTTCGATGCGGCTGTTTTCGGGGTGCGCGGGATCATGCTCCCAGACATGATCGAGATGGGCGAATTCGGCGCCATAGCGGCCGAGATTGTCCCAGACGCCGGCTAGGATACGCTCGATCTCTTCGGGTGATTTTTCCGGAAAGGCGGCAGTCAGGTTGGCACGGGCTGTCTTGTGTTCGCGCGTCAGCGGGCCGATCCAGCCGGCGACCTTGCCGAACAGATTGGCGGTCTTGATCGGGTCGAAATAGCGGGTGGTGCGCAACAGCGCGATCGTCAGCGCGCCGACCGCGGCTTCGCCGAGCGGCTTGGTGGCGTCGCGCAGGCGCGCTTTGGTGCGAAGCAGCAGGGGATGCATCAGAAACCAACGGCGATTGTGGTCGCCTGCGTATCGCCGGTCGGCAACATGACGTCAATCGCCGGCATCGGAAATCTGGAGCCGGTCAAGCCGGTTCGCGCGTCAGGATCAGCACGGCATTCTGGCCGCCGAAGCCGAACGAATTCGACATCACGGCGGTGACGCGCGCATCGCGGGCCTTGTTGGGGACCACGTCGAAGGGGATCGCCGGATCCGGAACGTCGTAATTGATCGTCGGCGGAATCCGCTGGTGCTCGAGCGTCAGCAGCGAAAATATCGCTTCCACCGCTCCGGCCGCCGAAAGCGTGTGGCCGACCATCGACTTGTTGGAGGACACCGGAATCTGGCCGGTGTGCTCGCCGAACACGGTCGAGATGCCCAGATATTCCATCTTGTCGTTTTCCGGTGTGCCGGTGCCGTGGGCATTGATGTAGTCGATCTGCTCGGGATCGAGGCCCGCATCCGACAATGCGTTGCGCATGCATCCGATGATCGGCTTGCCGTCGGGGCTGGAGCGGGTGCGGTGGAAGGAGTCCGCGAGTTCGCCGCAGCCGGCGACGATGCCGAGGATCTTCGCGCCGCGCGCGGTGGCCGACTCCAGGCTTTCCAGCACCAGCGCGCCGGCGCCTTCCGCCATCACGAAGCCATCGCGGTTCTTGGCAAACGGCCGCACCGCTGCCTGCGGCGGGTCGTTGTGGGTCGACAGCGCCGACAGCAACGAGAACCGCACCAATGCTTCCGGATTGACCGAGCCGTCGGTCGCAACGCACAGCGCGGCGTCTGCTTCGCCGCGGCGGATGGCCTCGACACCGAGCTGGATGGCGCTAGCGCCGGAAGCACAGGCGGTCGACAGCGAGATCGGGGAACCTTTGGTGCCGAACGTGTCGGCGAGATGGTCGGCGACCGAACCGAACATGAAACGATGATGATAGGGGGTGAACTTTCCGCCGCCGCTGACGCGCAGCAGGGCGTCGTAATCGAATTCCGCGTCCCCTCCGACCGCGCGTGCGAGCTCGAAGCGCTGCGGCCACTCGACCTCGACCGGCGCGACAGCGAGAAACAGCGGCCCGGGAAAATCGCCCTTGCTGCCGATGCCGGCCTGGGCGATGGCTTCCTCGGTGGCGATATCGGCCAGCCGCTCCGAAAGATCGGTCGATGAAAACGGCTCGACCGGAACGAAGTCGACCGTTCCGGCCATCGTCGTTTTCAGACCCTCGGTGGGAAAACGCGTGATGGTCCGAATGCCGGATTCGCCCGCCGTGAGCTTTTTCCAGTTGTCGGTCTTGCCGGCGCCGAGCGACGTGACGACGCCCATGCCGGTGACGACGACGATCGGCCTTCCCAGTTTATCGCGTGGTGCTGTCATGTTTCCCCGCCCGCCCTTAAAGCATGATCCGGAAAACGAACGCCCGGTTTTCCGAAAAGATCATGCTCAAACAAAAGGATAACGCCCAAATCTGGTTCAACCAAGTCTGGTTCAACGCATCAAATCAGACCTTGGCGATTCTCAACTGATCGCTTCGACCAGGGCCATGCCTTCGCCCCGCCAATGACCGGTCCCCACCACCACAATCTGGGTCGGTGGGGTCGCCATTTCAACCTCGAGCCCGGTCGGATCGTTGGGCGGAAACAGCGCGCCGCGTGAGATCGAAAGCGCCGCCAGCCCAATTCCCAGTGGAAACTGGGTTTCCATGGTATGGCCGAACATGGTGCCGGTAGCCCGCACCGCAAAATCGGGATGCTCGCCCAGGAAGGCGCGTTCTTCCGACGTGGCGGGTTCGGCGCCGGTGGCGCCGGAAATGATGGCGCCCTTGCCCTTAAGCGCGCCCAGCTTCGTCCAGAGCTTTTTGAGCGTTGCGGTCACCGCGCCCGGCTGCTTGCGCTGCGCCAGATCGGCGACCACGTTGGTCAGCCGCGCATAGGGCTTGGCGCCGCGGGCCTGTGCGTGGGCCTTGGATTCGATGACCAGAAAGGCGCCGGCGGACCCCAGCGCAAAGCCGGCATGGCCCTCGCGCGCCCAGACCGGGGCGAACTTGTCCTTCAGGTTGAAGCCGCCGAATTCGTAGAGAACCAAGAGGTCCTTGCGCTCGCCATTTTGCGAGCCGCCGACGAGCGCGATGTCGCTCTGACCCGCGGCGATCCGCGCCAGCGCGATCCTGGCCGCGTCGACGCCCGCCGCTTCCTCGCCCATGAAGGTGCGCGACGACCCGGTGACGCCATGCACGATCGCAATGTTGCCGGCCAGCAGGTTCGAGAGCTGCGCCAAAAACAGCGTCGGGCGCAGGTCGTTCATCAGCCGCTCGTTGAGGAAGCCGGGCGCCGAGTTGCCCTTCACTTCCTGGTTGAGGATGCTGCAGTCTACCGCGAGATCGCGCTCGCCGCCGCCGGCGGCGACGATCATGTCCATCCGTCCGAGGATTTCCTTGTTGCCCTTGACGCCCGCGGAATCCAGCGCGAGCCCCGCGGCATAGGTCCCGATGCGCTGCCAGGCTTCCATCTGGCGCTGGTCGCCTTTCTTGGGGATCTGGGTGTCGAGATTCACCGGCGCCCAGGGATGGACCACATAGGGCGCGAACGTCTTCTCGTCGACATGGATGCGCCGCGCATTGAGCGCGTCCCAGTTCGCGTCCAGCCCCTCGCCGAGCGAGGTCGCAAGACCGATACCGGTGATCCAGACTTCCTTCGGCTCACTCATGCGTCATTGCCTGCTGCGGAAAGCCGATCTTGTGGGCCATCGCATCCATATGCACGCGCAAGTCGGGATGGGGGAAGGGGATGTGGCGGAAGGTCAGGTCGGCGCTGCACTTCAGCTCGGTGCCGACACGCACCTTCGCCGAGGTGACCGCAAAGCCCGAGCCCTCGTGCTCGACCTTTGCATCGATCGTCAGCAACTGTCCGGGACTGACGAACCCGCGCATCTTGGCTTCCTTTATCATCGCCAGAAACGGCATGCGCTCGAATTTCATCAGAGCGAGCAGAAGCCAGCCGGAACTCTGCGCCATTGCTTCGGTCAAGAGGACGCCGGGCATGATCGGATAGCCGGGAAAGTGACCCTCGAAGATCGTGCTTTTCTCGGGAACCTGAGCCTCGACGGTGATGGTTTTCCCGCCGATGTCGAGGTCGATGATGCGGTCGATCAGCTGGAAATATTCGATCTGCATGGCCGGCGATTACGCGCCCTTGGCCGCGACCAATTCGTCGATGCGAGCGGCGAGATTCTTCAGGACGAAATACTGTTCGGTGGTCGCCTTGCCGTCATTGACCTCCTGGGTCCATTTCTCCAGCGGCAGCTTGATGCCGAACGCCTTGTCGATCGCGAACGCGATGTCGAGAAAATCCAGGCTGTCGATCCCCAAATCGTCGATCGCGTGGCTCTCCGGCGTGATCGTGTCGCGCGGGATGTCGCAGGTTTCAGCGATAATCGTGGCGATCTGATCGAATGTGGAGGACATCACTAAACCTTTGATATATTGAGGATAAATCCCACAGTGGCGCGGGAATCGGGCGCAGCGCCCCGGAATGCCCGATCCGCCGTCCGGAGTCGAGTGCCCGTATATCGGAGCGCCGCCCTGAGTTCAATGGAGGCGGGCGGCGGCGGCGCATTGGATTTGAGGGCCGGACAACCCGTCTCGGTCCTCAAAAAAGCCTAGAAATGCGGTGTCGAAATCCGCGCGCAGTCGCGGCGTCCCATCAGCACGCAATCCTGGGTCTTGCGCATGTCGGCGATGCTCATGGCGAGCCAGATTCCCACCGCGGTCAACGCGACGGTAAAGGCGAAGGCCGCGATGTTGGCCAGCATGCGATGGCGAAAATCGTCCGGTTCTTCCCGGGGCCGCTCGTAGCGCGACAGGTCATTCGGTTCGTGAGCGACATCCTGCTTGAGAGCCGGCTCGCCCGGATAGCCCAGCCGTCCCGGCGGGCGCGCCGTGGTGCGCGGCCGGAACTTGAGCACGCGGTGCTCCTCTTCCGACGCGATGGGCTGCTGGTTTTTCACTGCTGCCAGCTCCGAGTCATCCTGATCTTTGTCTAGCACGGCCGCATGTGCGGCTCACAGAAAATGTTGACACGGCAGGGACGCGGCAAGCTATGCCTCCAAAGTCTCATGGAACCGGCCGTAGTCGATCCTGATCCGGCCGTCG
>JBAUUA010001001.1:0-2617 GCA_049582465.1 Bradyrhizobium sp.
CCTTCCTCGTCTCGTTCGTGCTCGCGAGCCGAGTAGTGATATGATAGGGTTGGCCAAGGGCCTCGGTTCCAGAGCCTCACATGCGAATCCTGATTGCGCTGCTTCTGTCGTTCGTCACCGTTGCGCACGCCGAAGACCGCGGACTCTTGCCGGGCCTGATCAGCACGCCCATGCTGTTGCCTGTCAGCGTTTCCGGCAAGGACGTGATGCTGGACAGCTATGTCGTTCGCCCGGATCGTCCTGGCCGATTTCCGCTGCTGATCATGACTCACGGCACCCCGAGTGGATGGGGAGACACGTTCTTCCGCAACATTGCCAGGCGCGCTCCGACCGGTTTCAACACGGCGGCCGTCGCCATGGCGCAGCGTGGCTATGCGACCCTGGCCGTCATGCGTCGCGGCTTCGGCCGATCCGGAGGAGGCTATTCCGAGGGATTGCAAACGCCCTGTGACTACCTTCCGGCGGTGCGCGTTGGGGCAGATGATATCGTTGCAGCGATCGCGGCGGCCCGACGCGAGCCCTGGGTCGACCCCGACCACATCCTGCTGCTCGGCCACTCGACCGGTGGACTGACCATGCTTGCCGTAGCCGAGCGAAATCCGGCCGGAGTCGTGGGCATTCTGAACTTCGACGGCGGCTACCACTCGATGGCCAAGCCGGGTGAAGCTTGCAGCCCCGATCGTCTCGTCAGCACGGTGGCGGCGCTCGGCCGCACCGCCCGCGTGCCCGCTCTCTGGCTCTACGCCGAAAATGACCAATCATATGGTCCCGACCTGGCGCGCCGGATGTTCGCCGCATACAGGGCCGGCGGCTCGCCGGCGCAATTGCAGATCCTGCCGCCCTTTGGCACTGATGGCCACGACTTCATCATCGGGGCCGCTTCCGGCACCTGGCTCCCTGTCGTCGAGCCGTTCCTCGCCGAGCTCAAGCTGCCGACCGCGGTGGCGATCGATTTGCCGGAGCCTGCCCCGCTTCCGTCACCTCCGGGTCTTTCACCCGACTGCCAGAAGGTATTTTCCGGCTACACGTCCCGCCGCAGCGATGCCAAGGCATTTGCCGTCAACGACAACGGAGGCTGTGGCTCGGCCGTCGGTCGGACGGCCGCGGAAGCGCGCGACACTGCGGTGGCGGATTGTCAAGGCGCAAGCCGCGGGACAGCCTGCCATCTGTATGCCGTCGGCCAGCGCGTCGTCGAAAACTCAGCGACGCGATAAGGAGCAACAACCGCCGCAAGTCGCCTTACATGATGTTTGCCGAGACAAGGAGGAAAGTCCGATGCGGTCGAGCGGATCGATGCACGCGCAGATTGGAACCCTCATCGTCGCGACGAGCGGCGTCCAGCTTGCCAATGGGTTCTTCGGAACCTTCATCTCCTTACGTGTGGCACTTGAGGACTTTGACGCGACCCTGGCCGGCCTCGTGCTCAGCGGCTATTTTGCGGGGTTCACAGTCGGCGCGATGCGCTGCGGACAGATTATCGAGCGGATTGGCCATATACGCGCCTATGCTGCCTTTGCGGGCCTGGTCGTCGCCGCGACCGCGGCGATGCCGCTCCTGGTCCGACCCCTGCCCTGGCTGGTCCTGCGCGCGGTCGTCGGGTTCGGCTGCGCCGGGCTCTTCGTCGCAACCGAGAGTTGGCTCAATGCAAAAGCCCAGCCGTCGGAGCGCGGGCGCATCTTCTCGGTCTACATGGTGGGCACGTTCATTGCCCTTGCACTCGGACAGCTGCTGATCGGCCGGGCACGGATCGAAACTGCGGCGCCGTTCAACGCCATCGTCGCCCTTTTCGCCGTGGCGCTGGTCATGGTGAGCACCACCCGGGCCGAGCCGCCCCAGGCGACCGCCGCCGGGAGCATGCCCTACGGCCAGCTTTTCCGCGCGGCACCCGTCGCAGTCGTCGGCGCCGCGCTGAGCGGACTGATCGCAAGCGCGTTCTACGCGCTTGTTCCGGCGTGGATGCAAAGCAAGGGCATCGAACGCGCGACAATCGGATTATTCATGCTCGTGGCTGTGCTCGGCGGCCTGGCGTTCCAGGTGCCGGTCGGCCGGCTCTCGGACCGCTTCGACCGGCGCATCGTGCTGGCTGCGCTCGGCGTCGGTTTCGCCGGCGCCGCAGTCGCCTTGATCCACCTGCCGCGCACGCTTCCGTTGATCCTGCCGGCCGCGGCCCTGCTCGGCGGCTTCATGTCGACCCTCTACCCTGTTTGTGTTGCCGACGCGCTCGATCTCATGCCGGCCGACACGATCGTCGCCGTGAGCAGCCGCCTCATCCTGGTGAGCGGGCTTGGGTCGGTGCTCGGGCCGATCATCGGCATGAGCGTGATGCAGCGCTTCGCCATCGACGGCGTGTTCTACCTTATGGCCGCCACGGCATTCCTGCTGGCGCTGCTGGCCGGCGGAAGGAGCCTGGTGTCAGCGTCCCCGATACACCACGAAAGGCCCTTCGAGATCCTCGCCCCGCAAGCCGCATCCCTCGCGCACGACCAGCTCCACTCTTCCGGGTAAATCACGATGCCGGCGTTCGACCCTTGTCGGCGCAATCGGCTCGGCTTCAGTACCGAGGCTTATTTCGCCGCGTCGGCGCGCGTCAGTCCGATGATCCGCGGCAGCGAGCCGG
>JBAUUA010001002.1:0-3389 GCA_049582465.1 Bradyrhizobium sp.
ACCCCGAGGGCATGCGGCTGCGCATCCTCGAGGCGGCGAAGCAGGAATTTGCTGCCCATGGACTCGCCGGCGGGCGGGTCGACCGCATCGCGGCCAAGGCCGGCGCCAACAAGCGCATGCTGTATTATCACGTCGGCAACAAGGAAGATCTCTACCTTGCGGTGCTCGAGGGCGCCTATGAGAAGATCCGCGCCGAGGAGCGCGGGCTCGATCTCGAACATCTCGATCCGCCCGACGCGATCGAGCGGCTGATCGACTTCACCTGGAATTATTTCATCCGCAATCCGGAATTCCTGGCGCTGCTCAATACGGAGAACCTGGCGCGGGCAAAGCACCTGAAGCGCTCGACCAAGGTCAAATCGATGCATTCGCCGTTCGTCGAGATGATCCGCACCGTGGTGACGCGCGGCGTCGAAAGCGGCGATTTCGTCGCCGCGGTCGATCCGGTGCAGCTCTACATTTCCATCGCGGCGCTGTGCTTCTTCTATCTCTCCAACAGCGCGACCTTGAGCGTGATCTTCGGCCGCGACCTCCTGGCGAAGGAGGCCAGGGACGAGCGGCTTGCGCACATGGTCGCGCTGGTGCTGGCCGCGCTGACGGGAAAATCGATCGCGTCGTTCGGCAAGGGCAAGCCGGCGAGGGCGCGCGCGCCGGCCAAGCTGCCGGCCTAGCTTTGTCGTCCCGGCCTTGAGCCGGGACCCATGCCGCCGCCGTTTCGATTTAGACGAGCTGGAGCAACAGCCGGTCTCACCAACAAATATTTGTGGTTATGGGTCCCTGCTTTCGCAGGGACGACGAGGTGTTGGAACCCGCGGCTTCTCCGAATTTACCGCCAGAAATCAGCTAGACAGTATTTATCCAACGGGTTAATTTGTCGGCAACAAGTGGATGAGCCAGGGAGAGAGGCGTGGCCGAGACGAAAGGGCCGGGGGTCGTATCGAAAGCGCTGAACGCGGCGTGGGTGCGGCCGTTTTTGTTCCTGATCTTCATCGTGGTGGCCTGGGATCTGGCGATCCGGCTGTTCCGGATCCCGGCCTATCAAATTCCGGCGCCGGCCGATGTCGTGGTGGTGCTGTGGCAGGACTGGCCGGAATTGTTGCGGCAGGCCTGGCCCACGACTTACGCGACGATCTGCGGCTTCCTGCTGTCGGCCGCGTTCGGCATTCCCGTGGCGATGCTGATCGCGGGATCGAAGACGGTGGAGAGCTACGTCTATCCGCTCCTGGTGTTCTCGCAGTCGGTGCCGAAGATCGCGATCGCGCCTTTGTTCGTGGTCTGGTTCGGCTTCGGCATCATCCCGAAAGTGATCTCGGCGTTTCTTTTGGGATTCTTCCCGGTGGTGGTCTCGGCGGTGCAGGGGTTCAAATCGGTCGATCCCGACATGGTCGATCTGGCGCGCGCGATGCAGGGCAGCCGCTTCCATGTGTTCTGCGCCGTCAATCTGCCGCACGCGATGCCCGCGATCTTCTCGGGCCTGAAAGTCTCGGTGACGCTCGCCGTCGTCGGCGCCGTGGTCGGCGAATTCGTCGGCTCCAATTCCGGTATCGGCTATGTGCTGCAGCGCTCGATCGGCACCTTCGACCTGCCGACCATGTTTGCAGCCCTGGTGATCCTGGCGCTGATCGGCGTGATCCTGTTCTGGATCGTCGACCGGATCGAGCGGCTTGCGATTCCCTGGCATGTCAGCCAGCGCGAGGAAGTCTTCTTCGCCGCCTGAGGCGGTGAGGCCAATCAAAAAGCGGCCCCGCGATAAGGCCGCGCCAACATCAACGGGAGGATGACAATGATCAGAGTTTTGACAGCGCTTTCATCGGTGCTGATCTGGACGGCGCTCGCAGCAGCGCCGGCCAAGGCCGCGGACAAGGTGGTGCTGATGCTAAACTGGTATGTCTACGGCGAGCACGCGCCGTTCTATTACGGCAAGGCCAAGGGTATCTTCGCCGCCGAAAATATCGACCTGGAAATCCAGGAAGGCCGCGGCTCGGCCGCGACCACGCAGGCGGTGGCCGCCAAGACCGCGGATTTCGGCTATGTCGACGTGCCCACCATGATGCGAGCCGCGGTGAAGGGCGCACCCGTCATTGCCACCGGCGTGCTGCTGCAGACGAGCCCGATGTCGGCGATGGGGTTCGTCGACAAGAACATCCGCAAGCCCGAGGACATCAAGGGCAAGACGGTAGCGATCACGCCTGCGGATTCCATGACGCAGATCTGGCCGCTGTTCCTCAAGAAGACCGGCCTGAAGGAAAGCGATTTTCACACCGTGGCCGGCGACGGGCAAACCAAGCTGAACGCCGTGATCAACGGCCAGGCGGACCTCTTGCTCGGTTATGTCATGGACCAGTCGATGAAGATCAAGGACGCCACCGGCAAAGACGTCTATCCCATCAAATTCGCCGACTACGGCATCAACATGGTGTCGTCGGGCATCATCGCCAACACCGACTACGTCAAGGCCAACGCCGACCTCGTCAAGCGCTTCATGTCGGCCACGACGAAGGCGGTCGAAGCCGCCGAGAAGGACCCGAAGGGCGCGGCGCAGGCGATCCTCGACGCCAATCCCAAGGGCGGCAAGATCGACACCCTGACGCAGGGTTTTGAACTGACGATCCCGCTGTATCGGACGCCGGAAACGAAGACAAAACGGCCGTTCCAGGTGACCGATCAGAATATGACCGACACGGTCAATCTGATGGTCGAATATGGCGGCCTCGATGCCAAGGCCAAGGAAAACCCGAAGGCGTTCTACACCAACGACTACCTGCCGAAAGGCAATTCCTGAACGGAACTTCCCGAATGTGTCTTCCGTCATTCCGAGCGGAGCGAAGCAATCCATGGCGCCGCAAAGCAAGTGTGGATTGCTTCGTCGCGTTGCTCCTCGCAATGACGGTCACTTCTCGTTAGTGCTGAACGGACCCGCTGAATGAACCCTGCGACCAGAATGTCGGACGAAGGCCAACCCGGCGCGCATCTGCGTCTGGTGACCGATCGCGTGGCGTCCGGCAAGCCGGGCATAACGCTCTCCGGCGTCTCCAAGACCTACCGGTCGCGCGACGGCGATGTGCCGTCGCTGCGGCCGCTGGATTTCCACATCAATGAAGGCGAGTTCTTTGTCGTGGTCGGTCCGTCCGGCTGCGGCAAGTCGACGCTCTTGAAGATGATTTCCGGCCTTCTCGCGCCCTCGACCGGCGAAATCCTGGTCGAAGGTGAGAAGGTGACACAACCCCACGGCAATGTCGGCATCGTGTTCCAGCACTCGCTGCTGCTGCCCTGGCGCAACATCCTCAACAACGTCATGCTGCCGATCGACATGAAGCGGTTGCCGCGCGACAAATATCTGCCGCGCGCGATGGATCTGTTGAAGCTGGTTGGCCTCGAAGGCTTCGAGA
>JBAUUA010001003.1:0-13665 GCA_049582465.1 Bradyrhizobium sp.
ATAGAGAAACGACTGCATTTCAGGGCGATTGGGTAATTCACCTACTCTGCCACCTGCCGATTCAGCACGTGTGCCGCTGTGATGCGAAATCGCGGCGCGCCTGTTGCTTGTAGTAAGCGTGGAGGTCAAGAATGAATCCGTTACAGCGTTATCGCGCCATGGAAGCTTTTTGCCGGCAGCACTCAAAAATGGAAGGTGAGGACGAGCTGTTCTGGCTAACCGAAGCGGAAGTATTGGGTAAACTTGCCACGAATGCGCAACGCATGCAGGTGCTAGGAATACCTCCACCGGATATCGCGAACATAGAGGGCTCTTAGAGCTGAGAGCACTATACCGACTGTACATCAAAGGCGGTTACTTCCCTTTTTGCCGGCAAATCGCGTCATTTCGTTGCGCCGCGGAATTTGGTCGCTGCAGCAAGCCGTACTTATCAAGCGCGATTTATAAGCAGCGAGCCTGCCTCTCTAGCCAACTCAACACCCCTCTTGCCGCCGCCACCCCTGTCGCGAACGAGGCCTGCAGCAGGTAGCCGCCGGTCGGGGCTTCCCAATCGAGCATTTCGCCGGCGACGAAAGCGCCGGGCAAGCGGCGCAGCATGAAATTGGCGTCGAGTTCGTCGAACGATATTCCGCCGGCGGTCGAAATCGCGCGAGCGATGGGCGCGATGCCATCGAGTTGGATCGGCACGGCGTTGATTAGTTCAGCGAGATTTTCTGGCGACAGCGACGAAACTGATACGCCGGAGTTCATCGCCGCTTCCTGCAACAGGCCGATGCCGGCGGGCGAAAGTTGGGCGGCCTTGCGCAGCCAGTTCGACAACGACTGTTTTGCCTTGGGCGCCGACAGCCGCGCGGTCAAAGCGTCGATATCGAGATCGGGCCGCAAGGCGACGTGGAGGGTCGCCCGGCCCGACGCGAGGACGGCTTCGCGCAAGTCGGCCGAGAGCGCATAGATCGCGCCGCCCTCGATGCCGGTCCGCGTGATCATGGCTTCGCCGCGCACGGTGCGCGGGCCGAACGACAGCGCAATGCCCTTCAGCGGCTGGCCTTCGAAACGATCGCGGAAGATCTCCGACCAGGCGACTGTAAAACCGCAATTGGCCGGCTTGAGCGGCGCGATCATCACCCCCTTCGCCGCGAGCGTTTCCACCCATGCCGCGTCGGAGCCGAGCCGAGGCCAACTCGCGCCACCCAGCGCCAGTACGGTGGCGCTGGCATCGACGGCAATCGGCCCATTGGGAGTCTGAAATCGCAAGCGGCCGTTCTCGTCCCAGCCGGTCCAGCGGTGGCGCAGCGCGAATTTGACGCCCGCGGCGTCGAGCCGCCGCAACCATGCGCGCAGCAAGGGCGAGGCTTTCATCGCCTTGGGAAACACCCGGCCGCTGGAGCCGACGAAGGTCGATTGCCCCAGCGCCTCGCTCCATTCGCGCAAGGCGTCCGGGGGAAATGCTTCAATAGCGGCAGTGAGTTGCGGGGGCGCCTTGCCGAAGCGGGTGAGGAATGTCTTGAGCTTCTCGCTGTGGGTCAGGTTCAGCCCGCCGCGACCGGCCATCAGGAATTTGCGGCCGGCGGAGGCCATGGCGTCATAGACCGTGACGGCGGCGCCGCCCTGCACAAGCGTCTCGGCCGCCATCAGCCCGGCGGGGCCGGCGCCGATGACGGCGACGTGGGGGTGGGAAGATCGTGACATAGGCAGGGTTTACGTCATTCCGGGACACGCGTCTTCGCGTGGGCCGGGAATCTCATACCCCCATTCGTGGTTATGGATTCCGGGCTCGCGCTTCGCGCGCCCCGGAATGACAGTCAGAGCTTGATCCCCGCCCTCGCCGCGGCCTGCCCGACATATTTCTGGGTCTGCTCGAACGCGCCCTGCAGCGCCTTCGCCTTCGACATGTCGCTGATCTCGGCAAAGTGCGCGGCGATCGCGTCCGGGGTCCAGTCGGCCTTGGCCAGGTTGATGCCTTCGCTTTCCAGGATCCTGATTACCGCGAAGGAGCCGGCGCCGGCGCCCATGATGGTGCGGGTCGGCGAATCCTCGCTCAGCATGTATTCCACCGCCGGCGTGATCGCTTCCGGCTTCATCAGCTCGAGCGCCTGCGGCGGCAGCAAGTCCTCGGTCATGCGGGTCGCCGCCGTCGGCGAGATGATGTTGACGCGGATATTGTTCTTGCGGCCTTCCTCGGCCAGCACATTCATCAGGCCGACCATGCCGGATTTCGCCGCGCCGTAATTGGCCTGGCCGAAATTGCCGTACAGGCCCGACGACGAGGTGGTCAGCACGATGCGGCCGTAATTGCGCTCGCGCATGCCGTCCCACACCGCCTTGCAGCAATAGAAGCTGCCGGTGAGATGCACGTCGAGCACTTTGGCAAAGTCGGCGGCTTCCATCTTGCCAAAGGACTTGTCGCGCAGGATGCCGGCATTGGCGCAGAGCAGATCGACGCTGCCCCACTCCTTGGTGGCGCGCGCGACCATCGCCTTGACCTGCTCGAAGTTGGAGACATCGGCGCCGTCGGCCATCGCGGTGCCGCCCGCCTTGCGGATCTCCTCGACCACGCTTTCCGCCGGGGTCAGCGACCCGCCGGTGCCATCGCGGGCGCCGCCGAAATCGTTGACCACGACCTTGGCGCCGCGGCTCGCCAACCCAAGCGCATGCGCGCGTCCAAGACCATTGCCCGCGCCGGTCACGATGGCGACGCGTCCGTCAAACCTGATTGTCATGTGTTAGGATTCCCGGATGTGTTTCACTCGTCATGCCCGGGGCAAAAGCGCGAAGCGCGTCTTCGCGCAGATGACCCGGGTATCCATTAAAAAAGGCAGTTCTTCTTAAGAAGATGGATGGCCGGGTCAAGCCCGGCCATGACGAATTGGGGTTCAAGCGAAGTAAATCAGGCCGATCCAGTCGGCCACCAGTGCCGACCGCTGCTCGCCCTCGATTTCGACGCTGACGGCGGTGCGCGACAGCAATTCCTTCGGCTTCCGCAACGTCGCTTCCGTCAACGTAAAGCGCCCGCGGACCCGCTTGCCGGCGCGCACCGGCGAGATGAACCGCAATTTGTCGAAGCCGTAATTGACGCCCATGGTCGTGCCCGCGATGACCGGCATCACCTCATACGACATGATGCTCATCAGCGACATCGTCAGGAAGCCATGCGCAATGGTCGTTCCGAATGCAGTCTCGCGTTTGGCGCGCTCGGGATCGACATGGATGAACTGGTGATCCTCGATCACATCGGCGTAGGCGTTGATCCGGTTCTGATCGATCAGGTGCCATGACGACACGCCGACCTCCTTGCCGACCATGTTCCGGTAGGCGTCAAGCGTAACCGGCGGTTTCTTCCAGACTTCATTCATCCATCAACTCTCCGTCGACCCGGCGGGCCGCATCTGCTGCAATTCAGGAAAATCCTCTTCGCGAAATTCCACGCCGCGCAGCGCGTCGCCGCGGTCGTTGTCGTGCTCCAGCCGGCGCAACTGCACGCGGCGGATTTTCCCGGAAATCGTCTTCGGCAGCTCGGTCACGAATTCGATCTTCCGGATCCGCTTGAACGGCGCCAGGCGGGTGTGGAGATGCTGGAAGATCGACAACGCGGTCTCGCGCGTGCGTTCCGCGCCCGCCACCAGCAGCACATAGGCCTTCGGGATCGCCAGCCGGATCGGATCCGGACTGGGAACGACCGCGGCTTCGGCGACCTTCTCGTGCTCGAGCAGAATGCTCTCGAGTTCAAACGGGCTGATCCGGTAGTCGGATGATTTAAAGACGTCATCGGAGCGGCCAACGAAAGTCAAATAGCCTTCTTCATCGGCGAATACCACGTCGCCGCTGCGGTAGAGCGCGCCGTCGGCGCCGCTGAGCTTGCCGTCATCGCCCTGATAGCCCTGCATCAGCCCCGCCGGGCGGTCGGCGCCGAGCAGCAGCGTGACCTCGCCTTCCGTCGTGACGTGGCCGTCGATGTCGGTGATCTGTACCCGATAGCCGGGCAGTGGCCGGCCCATCGATCCGACCTTTACTTCCTGCCCCGGCGAATTGCCGGCGAGCGCGGTGGTTTCGGTCTGACCGTAGCCGTCGCGGATCGTCAGCCCCCAGGCATTACGCACCTGGTCGATCACTTCCGGATTGAGCGGTTCGCCGGCGCCGCAGACCTCGCGCAGGGAAACCTTGAAATCGGCCAGCCGCTCCTGGATGAACAGCCGCCACACCGTCGGCGGCGCGCACAGCGTGGTGACGCCGCAGCGGCCGATGGTCGCGAGCAATCCCTTGGCGTCAAAGCGCAACTGGTTGACCACGAACACGGTGGCGCCGGCATTCCAGGGCGCGAAGAAACAGCTCCAGGCATGCTTTGCCCAGCCGGGCGAGGAAATGTTCAGATGGACATCGCCGGGCTGCAAGCCCAGCCAGTACATCGTCGACAATGCGCCGACGGGATAGCTGCGCTGGCTGTGCCGCACCAGTTTTGGTTTGGCCGTGGTGCCGGAAGTGAAATACAGCAGGATCGGATCGTCGGCCTTGGTCGGCCCATCGGGCGAAAACTCTTCCGGAAACTCTGCGGCCTGCTCGAAAGCCAGCCAGCCCTCCTGCTTCGAGGACGTATTGACGACGATGCGGATGAGCTGGTCGCCGCCGAGGCCCGCGAATTTTGCGACCTGGTCCTGCGACGCCACCACCACTTTGGCGCGGCCGCGATCGAGCCGGTCGCGCAGTTCATCCGGGGTCAACAGCGTGGTCGCGGGGATCACCACGACCCCCAGTTTCATCGCCGCCAGCATGGTCTCCCACAGCGGCACGACGTTGCCGAGCAGCAGCAACAGATGATCGCCGCGCTTCAACCCCTGCGCGCGCAGGAAATTGGCGACCTGGTTGGAACGGCGCGACAGCGCCTCGAACGAGAGTTTTGTCTCGCCGTTGCTGCCGGCATCGACGATCCACAGCGCCGCGCGGTCCTTGCTGTCGGCATTTTGCGCCAGCTCGGCGTCGAACCAGTCCAGCGCCCAGTTGAACGGCACCGGATCGGGCCAGCGGAAGTCCTTCACCGCGGCATCGTAATCGGTGCGATGCGTGAGGAGGAATGCGCGGGCTTCCTGGAATGTCGTCATGCTAAAACCCCTCGATCTCACCGTCATCCAGAGGAGCCGCGCCTCTCGCGCGGTGTCTCGAAGGATGGGCCGCATATACCGAACCAGTCATCCTTCGAGGCTCGCTTCGCTCGCACCTCAGAATGACGCCACATTACTTCCCCGCGAGACCCCGGACATGCTGAATGATTCCGGAGAAATCGACGCCGCCGTTGCCGGCGGCATCGAACGCCTTGTAGATCTCCTGCGCGTGCTTGCCGAGCGGGGTTGCGGCGCCGGCAGCCTTGGCCGCATCCTGCGCCAGCGTCAGGTCCTTGACCATCAGCGCCGAGGCGAAACCGGGCTTGTAGCCGTTATTGGCGGGCGAAGCCGGCACCGGGCCCGGCACCGGGCAATAGGAGGTCAGCGACCAGCACTGCCCCGACGAGGTCGAGGCGACGTCGAACAGCGCCTGGTGCGACAATCCCAGTTTTTCGGCGAGCGCAAAGGCTTCCCCAACCGCGATCATGGAAATGCCGAGGATCATGTTGTTGCAGATTTTCGCCGCCTGCCCGGCGCCGGCGCCGCCACAATGCACGATCTTCTTGCCCATGTTTTCCAGCACGGGCTTTGCGGCCGCGAATGCCTTGTCCTCGCCGCCGCACATGAAGGTCAGGGTCGCGCCCTTGGCGCCGCCGGTGCCGCCGGACACCGGTGCATCGACCGAGAGCACGCCGTGTTTCGCCGCCAGCGCGTGCGCCTGTTTGGCGCTCTCGACGTCGATGGTCGAGCAATCGATGATCAACGCGCCCTTGGTCATGGCCGGAACGACATCGGTCCAGACCGAGACGACATGCTTGCCGGCGGGCAACATGGTGACGACGATTTCGGCGCCCTTTACCGAGCCGACCGCGCTCTCGGCGATCCCTGCGCCGTCGGCCTTGGCCTGATCGCGCGAGGCCGCCACCAGGTCGAACGCGGTCACCTTATGGCCGGCCTTGACCAGATTGGCCGCCATCGGGCCGCCCATGTTGCCGAGGCCGATGAATGCGATGTTTGCCATGGTCCCGTTCCCTCCGTCTTTTCTATTTTGCCTTGTCGAACGTCAATTCGTCGGCGCCGATCTCCGCGAAATAAGGCGTGACCATCTGCGGCGTCACGTCCTCGATGCGCGGCGGAGACCACTTCGGATTGCGGTCCTTGTCGATGACCGCGGCGCGCACGCCCTCGCGAAAATCGTCGCTTCTGAACACCTCTAGCGCGGCACGATATTCCTGCACCAGGCATTGTTCCAGCGAGGACGATCCCCGCGCCAGCCGCAGCAGTTTCAAGGCGACCACCATGCCGCGCGGCGACTTCTCGTTCAACGCCTTCAGCGTGGCTTGCGCAAGCTCCGAGCCGTCCCGCTTGAGGTCGGCGACGATATCCTCCATCCGGTCATGGGCAAACCAGCGGTCGATCTGCGATTGCAGCGCCGCCACGGGGCCCGCTGTTTCGCCGGTCGCGAAATGGTCGATCGCGGCTTTCACTCCGGCAGCGCTTGCGCCCACGCGAAGGTTGACCAGCGCTTCGCGTAAGCCGGCAAGCTTGCCGGAGGGCACCACCGCATCGGCGAACTTGGCATAGATCGCGTCGGGGCCGTTCATGGTCTGCCCGGTGAGCCCGAAATACGTACCGATCTCGCCCGGCGCGTGCGACAACAGCCAGGTGCCGCCGACGTCGGGAAAGAAGCCGAGGCCGACTTCCGGCATCGCCAGTTTTGTCTTCTCGGTCACGACGCGATTGCTGCCGTGCGCTGACAGACCGACGCCGCCGCCCATCACCAGCCCATCCATGAAGGCAACGTAGGGTTTCGGAAATCGCGCGATGCGCGCGTTCATGATGTATTCCTGGCGCCAGAAGCGCTTGCCGAGGTCGCCGCCTTCGCGCGAGCTTTCATACAGCCCGCGGATGTCACCGCCGGCGCACAATCCGCGCTCGCCGGCGCCTTCCAGCAACACCAGCGCCACCGCCGGATCGGTCTCGAACTGATCCAGCGCCTTGTCGATGCCGATCGACATCTCGAAGGTGACGGCGTTAATCGCCTTCGGCCGGTTGAGCCGGATGATGCCGGCCGCGCCTTCGCGCCGCACGATCAGGTCAGGCTCGGCGACGGCAGCGGAGGCTGGCGCGGTCATCGCGCGCCCTCGATCAGCTTGCGCGAAACGATCAGCCGCATGATCTCGTTGGTGCCTTCGAGGATCTGGTGCACGCGCAAATCGCGCACGATCTTCTCGATGCCGTATTCGCTGAGATAGCCGTAGCCGCCGTGCAGCTGCAGCGCCTGGTTGGCGACCTCGAAGCCGACATCGGTGCCGAAGCGCTTTGCCATCGCGCACAGCATGGTCGCATCCGGGTCCTTGCGGTCGAGCGCCGCCGCCGCGCGCCAGACAAACGTCCGCGCCGCCTCCAGCTCGGTCGCCATGTCGGCAAGGCGGAATTGCAGCGCCTGAAATTCGTCGAGACGCTTTCCGAACGCCTTGCGCTCCTTCATGTAGGCGA
Source organism: Bradyrhizobium sp. (assembly GCA_049582465.1). Classification (GTDB taxonomy): domain Bacteria; phylum Pseudomonadota; class Alphaproteobacteria; order Rhizobiales; family Xanthobacteraceae; genus Bradyrhizobium. The sequence goes on from JBAUUA010001003.1 coordinate 7,593, forward strand.
GCGACTTGTCGAGCGCGGATTGCGCGCCGCCGAGCGAACAGGCCGCGATATTGAGACGGCCGCCGTCGAGCCCGGCCATCGCGATCTTGAAGCCGATGCCCTCCTCGCCGAGCCGGTTGGCGACCGGCACGCGCGCATTCTCGAAGATCACCGCGCGGGTCGGCTGCGCGTTCCAGCCCATCTTGCGTTCATTGGCGCCAAACGACAGCCCGGGCGTATCGCCATCGACGACGAGGGTCGAAATGCCGCCGGGCCCGTCGCCGCCGGTGCGCACCATCACCACATAGATGTCGCCCTTGCCGGCGCCGGAGATGAACTGCTTCTGGCCGTTGAGCACGTAATGGTCGCCATCGCGCACCGCGCGGGTGCGCAAGGCGGCCGCATCCGAGCCGGAACCCGGCTCGGTCAGGCAATAGCTTGCCACCAGTTCCATGGTGCAGAGTTTTGGCAGCCATTTCTGACGTTGCGCGTCGCTCCCGAAGGCGTCGATCATCCACGACGCCATGTTGTGGATCGAGATGAACGCCGACACCGTCGGGCAGCCCTGCGCCAGGGCCTCAAAGATCAGCGCGGCGTCGAAACGGCTCAGCGCCGATCCGCCGACATCGTCGCGGATATAGATGCCGCCGATCCCGAGTTTTGCCGCCTCGCGCATCACGTCGACCGGAAAATGCTTCTCCTCGTCCCAGCGCAGCGCATGCGGCGCGATCTGTTCCGCGGCAAAATCCCGCGCCATATCGCGAACCGCAATCTGGTCTTCATTGAGAGCGAATTGCATCTGCTATCGACGCGATCACTTCATCGTCGGAATGGAAAACTCCGCGCCTTCCTTGACGCCGGAGGGCCAACGCGAAGTCACCGTCTTGGTCTTGGTGTAGAAGCGCACGGAATCCGGACCATATTGGTTGAGATCGCCAAAACCGGAACGTTTCCAGCCGCCGAAGGTATAATACGCGACCGGCACCGGGATCGGCACGTTGATGCCGACCATGCCGACATTGACCTTGGCGGCGAAATCGCGCGCGGCGTCGCCATCACGGGTGAAGATCGCAACGCCGTTGCCGTAGTCGTGATCGGACGGGAGTCTCAGCGCCTCATCGTAATCATGGGCGCGCACCACGGACAATACGGGACCGAAAATCTCTTCCTTGTAGATCCGCATGTCCTTGGTGACGTTGTCGAAGAGACAGCCACCCATGTAGAATCCATTCTCGTAGCCCTGCATCTTGAAGCCCCGCCCGTCGACCGCGAGCTTGGCGCCTTCCTTGATGCCGATCTCGACATAGTTCTTGACGCGATTGAGCGCTTCCTTGGTCACCAGCGGACCGAAATCGGCGGTCGGATCGATCGAGGGCCCGATCTTCAGGCTCTCGACCCGCGGAATGAGCTTCTCCATCAGCCGGTCGGCGGTGGTCTTGCCGACGGGGACGGCAACCGACACGGCCATGCAGCGTTCGCCCGCCGCGCCGTATCCGGCTCCCACCAACGCGTCGACCGTCTGATCCATGTCGGCATCCGGCATGATGATGGCGTGGTTCTTGGCGCCGCCAAAGCATTGACACCGCTTTCCGGTCGCTGCCGCCCGCTCGTAGATATACTGGGCGATCGCGGACGAACCGACGAAGCCAACGGCACGGATATCGGGATCGTCGAGGATGGCGTCGACCGCTTCCTTGTCGCCGTTGACGACGTTGAGGATACCCGGCGGCAACCCCGCCTCCAGCATCAACTCGGCAAGCCTCATCGGTACGCCGGGGTCACGTTCCGATGGCTTCAGAATAAACGCATTGCCGCAGGCAATCGCGGGGGCGAATTTCCACATCGGGATCATGGCCGGAAAATTGAACGGTGTGATGCCGGCGACGACGCCGAGCGGCTGGCGCATCGAATAGATGTCGATCCCCGGTCCCGCGCCTTCGGTATATTCACCCTTCATCATTTGGGGAATGCCGAGCGCGAACTCCACGACCTCGACGCCGCGCAGAATATCGCCTTTCGCGTCGGGAATGGTCTTGCCATGTTCGCGGGCAAGCAATTCGGCCAAGGCGTCGTTGTCGCGCGCCACCAGTTCCAGAAACTTCATGAGGACGCGAACGCGGCGCTGCGGATTGGTTGCACCCCACTCGGCTTGCGCGGCTTTGGCGTTCTCCACCGCGGCACGAAGCTCGGCCTTGGAGGCGAGCGCCACCTGGGCCTGGACGGTGCCGGTCATCGGCTCGAAGACATCCGCGAAGCGCCCGGAAGTGCCCTTGACCTCACGGCCGCCGATAAAATGTCCGATTGTACGCATGCGTTCCTCCAAGACCATCGGGTGCAGGTTTTGGCGGCATCTTGCAGTCTTTGAGGCGTTTGGAAAGGGTCTCGATGCGCGTCGGATTTGCGAAAATGCCGGCTCGGTTCGCCTTTTCGCTCCCCTACGACCAACGTCGCATGCGACGACGCGCGCCGTCCGTCAGGTCCGGGCCGGCGCGGCGGCCTTTTTGGCGACGGATTTCTTCGCCGCCCGCTTCGGCGTCGTCGCACGCTCCAGCACGGCCTCGCGGCCCGCGGCCAAAATCTCGTCGGAAAACTCGCCATTGCCCGCGATGCGGGCCAGCACCAGGGTACCCATCATGGTCGCCAGCGTCGCCTCCGCCTGCTTGCGCGCGGCCTTGCGCGGCAGCGCCGGAATCTGTTCGGCGATCATGTCGACCATCTGCTCCAGCTTGGCCGCGAAGGCCTTGCGGGTTTTCGGGCTCTCGCGAGCGATTTCCGCGCCCAGCGTCGGAACCGCGCAGCCATGGCCGGGATCGTCGCGGTGCGTCGCGGTCAAATAGGAATCCACGATCGCCGCCAGCCGCTTCTCCGGCGGCGTCTGTTCGCCGAGCTTGCGCCAGCGTTCGGTCGAACGATCCATCGCATAGGCAAAGGCCTCGATGACCAGCGCTTCCCGGGAATCGAAATGGGCATAGAACCCGCCATGGGTCAGGCCGGCGTCCTTCATCAGGTCGGCGACCCCGATACCGTGGGCGCCCTTCTCGCGCAGCCGCACCGAGGCCCGCTTGACGATCCGTTCGTGGGTCTCGAGCTTGTGTTCCCTGGAGTAGCGCATCGGCAGTCCTATAAGATGTCCGCAGTCATATAATGGCAGTTCTCTAATAGCAGTTGCCGCCGCAAAAAGCTGCACCTTATTTGGTTCGCGGCGCCTCACCCATCATCGAGAAGGTCGCGGTCGCGTGGACCGCGAGATGGCCGGCGCCGTCGCGGACAAATCCTTCCGCATAGCTGGTCTGCCGGCCGAGCTTGATCAGCTTTCCTTCGGCCGAAATCCTGCCCGATCGCACCGACAGCGGCCGCAGATAGGTGAGTTTCAAGTCAAGCGTAACCGCGCTCCGCCCGGCCGGTAGCATGGTCGAGATCGAACAACCCATGGCGGTGTCCAGCAAGGCCGCGGCGGTGGCGCCATGCAGCAGCCCGATGGTATTTTCCAGGCCCTCATGGGGCTCCAGTTCCATCACGATTTGTCCGGGTTCCGCTACGCGCATGTCAAAGCCGATCAGCCGGGCCATTGGCGGCGGCGGCAGGATTCCATCGCGAATCGCGCGCATCGCTTCCAGGCCCGACATCGCACCCGCCGCGCGGGCGGCAGGAACCGGCGCCTGCCAATCGACCACCCGCTCCCGCCGCAACGCGGGAGAGAAAAGGCTCACGCCATCGGCCGCAGCAACGCTGTCAGAAATCGTCATGGGCTGCCCTGTTTTTGGATGATGATTATCATTCTATCGACGCGGCCGCCGCTCCGCAACCGACACAAGGTCGCAGAAGGCGGTCGTGTCCCACGCGACACTTGACATCGAGCCAATTTGACCGGGAATAGACGTCGAAATCGATTTTCATTCGCAACAGCCGAGACCGCCCCCATGCAGATGCTCAATCCCCATTGCGGGGTCGACCGCGACCCGCGCGGCGTCGTCCGCCTGACGATCTGCAATGCCGGCTCGCTCAACATCCTGGGATCGGCTGTCATCAACGGCTTGCGCGAGGGGCTGGAGATGCTGGCGGCGGACCGGCAGATACGCGCGCTGGTCGTATCGGGCCAGGGCGAGAAGAGCATGATCGGCGGCGCCGACATCAAGGAAATGGCCACGCTCGATCAGGCTTCCGCGGAAAAATTCATCACCGGCCTGCGCGATCTCTGCGAGGCAGTGCGGGCGTTTCCGGCGCCGGTGATCGCGCGGATGCCCGGCTGGTGCCTCGGCGGCGGCCTGGAATTCGCCGCCGCCTGCGATTTTCGTATTGCCGCGCACGACGCCAAATTCGGCATGCCGGAAGTCAGGGTCGGAATCCCCAGCGTGATTTACGCCGCGCTACTGCCGCGGCTGATCGGCTGGGGCCGCGCCCGCTGGCTGGTGATGACGGCGGAGAATATCGACGCGCCCACCGCGCTCGGCTGGGGACTGATCGACGTGGTCGCGCCAGAAGGCGGGCTCGATGCCGCGGTCGAGAAGACGGTGGCGGCGCTGCTGGAATGCGCGCCCGGCGCCCTGCGCGCGCAAAAGGCCCTGCTCCGGCAATGGGAAGAGTTGCCGCTGAAGGAATCGGTGGACCTCTCGATCTCGGTGTTCGGGCAATCCTATCTGACCGGCGAACCGCAGCAGCTGATGCAGGCCTTCGTCAACCGCAAGCGGTAATTCCCCAGACAATTTTATCCCTTCGTTGCCGTTGCAATTTTTGCGGCGCATCATATGATGACCGTAATCTAAGAACTGCACCGAAAAATGAGGAGCCCGCCATGACCGCAGCTTCCGATCCCGTCGTCATCGTTTCCGCCGCCCGCACGCCGCTCGGCCGGTTCATGGGGGAACTTTCGCCGTTTTCCGCCCATCAGCTCGGTTCCCATGTGATCGGCGCCGCCGTCGAGCGGGCCAAATTGTCGCCCGAGCGGATCGACGAGGTCTTCATGGGCTGCGTATTGCCGGCCGGACAGGGCCAGGCCCCAGCACGGCAGGCGGCGCGCGGCGCCAAACTGCCGGATGCGACCGGCGCCACCACCGTCAACAAGGTCTGCGGCTCCGGCATGAAAGCCACCATGCTGGCGCATGACATCATCAACGCCGGCTCCGCCGAGATCGTGCTGTCCGGCGGCATGGAGAGCATGACCAACGCGCCGTACCTGCTGGCGAAGGCGCGCGGCGGCTATCGCGCCGGCCACGACCGCATCATCGACCACATGTTCATGGACGGACTCGAGGACGCCTATGAGACCGGCCGCTCGATGGGCGATTTCGGCGAGGCCACCGCGGAGGCCTACCAGTTCACCCGCACCGCGCAGGACGCCTATGCGATGGAAACGCTGAGCCGCGCGCGCAAGGCGGTGGAAGGCGGCGCGTTCAAGGCCGAGATCGTGCCGATCACGGTGAAGGAAAAAGCCGGACCGCGCACCATCGCCAATGACGAGCACCCGCTGAAGGTCGATCCAGCCAAGATCCCCGGGCTGAAGCCGGCGTTCCGCGCCAACGGCACCATCACGCCGGCCGCTTCCTCGGCCAACGCCGACGGCGCCGCGGCGCTGATCCTGGCAAAACGCTCGCTCGCCAATCGCGACGGCCTGCCGATGCTGGCCGAGATCAAGGGGCACGCCACTCACAGCCAGGAACCGCAATGGTTCACCACGGCGCCGATCCCGGCGATCCGTAAACTGCTCGACAAGGTCGGCTGGAGCGTCGGCGATGTCGACCTGTTCGAGATCAACGAGGCCTTCGCCGTGGTGGCGATGGCGGCGCAGCGCGATCTCGGGATCCCCCGCGAAAAACTCAACATCAACGGCGGCGCCTGCGCGCTCGGCCATCCCATCGGCGCCACCGGCGCCCGGCTGATCGTGACGCTGCTGCACGCGCTGGAGGCGCAAAACCTCAAACGCGGCGTCGCGGCGCTGTGCATCGGCGGCGGGGAAGCCACAGCCATCGCAATCGAGCGCATCGTGCACTGACACCGCCCGGTGCTTGTCGGCGTCTAAAGCAAAATCTTTCGCGCTCGGGATAGCTCTGTCGCGAATTGGATAGGCGACGGGCCATGACCCGGCATAGTCGATGGG
>JBAUUA010001004.1:0-2285 GCA_049582465.1 Bradyrhizobium sp.
TCCACCGACTGGCCTCCAATAGGCTGCGGCGCGCGCCTGCTTGGGATTGCGGCTACGCCGATGCCAGCCCAGCGACACAATATACGGCGTCGGGTTTCGCCCAGCCGATCCGCCGTGTCTATGGCGCAACCGTGTTCCGCGCGCGCGAGATCGGCGAAATGCCGCCGCCAGGCTCGGTTGCGCCGGCCCGGCTTCATGTCGATCTCCGCGACCTGATCTGGGACTTCGCCTACGCGCCGATCGCCACCGGCGTCGCCTTTGCGACCGAACAGCTGGACGTCCTGCAATTCCTCACCATTCGCAGCTATCTCGCGCTGGTGTTCACGGCCCTGGTGTTGCTGCTTTTGGTGCTGGCGATATGGCCTTGATCCGCGATTTCGCCTTGCAGGGCATGCAGATGCTGCTGGTGCTGGTGCTCAGCCCGCTGCTTACCGGCTTTGTGCGCAAGGTGAAAGCACGATTGTTGCGCCGGGAAGGCCCGCCGCTGATGCAGCCGTATTACAACCTGATCCGGCTGATGAACAAGGACGTGGTGCTGGCGGAGTCCTCCTCATGGCTGTTCCGCGTCATTCCCTACATCATTTTCGTCGGCATCTGGGTGGCGGCCTCGCTCGTGCCGACGTTTCGCAGCGGCTTGCTGTTTTCCTGGTCGGCGGACCTCATCGCCATCATTGCGCTCCTCGGCAGCGCGCGCTTCTTCCTTGCGCTTGCCGGCCTTGACGTCGGGACAAGCTTCGGCGGCATCGGCTCAAGCCGCGAGGTGATGATCGCGTCGCTCGCCGAACCGGCGATGCTGATGATCGTGTTCACGCTGGCGCTGGTCGCCGGCTCCACGCAGCTTTCCGCCATGGCGGCGTTCATGGCGTCGGGCGAACAAGGCTTGCGGGTTTCCCTGGGCCTGGCCCTGCTCGCGCTGATCATGGTGGCGATCGCCGAAAACGCGCGCATCCCGATCGACAATCCAGCCACGCATCTCGAGCTCACCATGGTGCACGAGGCGATGGTGCTGGAATATTCCGGCCGGCATCTCGCATTGATCGACCTGTCGTCCGAACTCAAGCTCTTACTCTATGTCTCGGTGATCGGGTGCCTGTTCGCGCCGTGGGGCATCGCTGGACCGGACGCCAGCCCGCCCGAGATCGTGATCGGGCTTGGGTCCTATGTGGCGAAGCTCGCGGTCGGCGGCTTCCTCTTGGCCGTGTTCGAGACGGGTATAGCCAAGATGCGCGTATTCCGGGCGCCCGCCTTCCTGGGCGCCGCGCTGATGCTCGGCCTGCTCGGCACATTGCTGCTGTTCGTCTCGCGGAGCCTCTAGACGATGCACAGCTTCGCCTTCGACGTCGCTCATCTGCTGGCCGGCTCGCTGGTGTTGGTGAGCTTCATGCAGCTTTATCAGGACAGGCTCTACGCGCTCCTCAATACGTTTGCGCTGCATGCCTTCATTTTGGCGGCGTCGGTCGCCTGGCAGGCTTTCATCCAGGACGCGCCGCATCTCTACCTGACAGCGATGATTGCGCTCATGTTCAAGGCCATCGTCATTCCGGTGGCGCTGCATCGAATCATCGTCAAGCTCGGCATCCACCGCGAGATCGAGACCGTGGTCGGCGTCGGGCCCACGATGCTGCTCGGCATGGGGCTGGTTGCGCTGTCCATGGTGGTGATGCTGCGGGTCACCGCCGGCGACGATCCGCTGGCGCGTGAGGATCTCGCCTTCGCGCTGTCGGTGGTGCTGCTCGGCCTCTTGATGATGGTGACCCGCCGCAACGCGGTGAGCCTGGTGGTCGGTTTCATGTCGGTGGAGAATGGCCTGGTCTTGGCTGCGACGGGCGCCAAAGGCATGCCGCTGGTGGTCGAGATCAGCGTCGCCTTCTCGGTGCTGATCGCCTTCATCGTCATCGGCATCTTCCTGTTCCGCATCCGCGAACGCTTCGACACCGTCGACATGCAGGCGATGGACCGCTTCCGCGGAGAGCGCCGATGAGGTTCGACGCGCTCGAGGCGGTTCTGCTGGTTCCTCTGATCGCGGCTGCGCTTCTGGCCACGCTGCCTGGCTATCGGCTCACGGCGGGGCTAAATGTCGCGGCCGCCGCGCTGACATTCCTTGCCGCCGCGTCGCTGTTCGTGGTCCAGCCGGCGTCCGGCGACTACCTGCTGGTGGATGACCTCAACAAGGTCTTCATCGTGCTCACGACGTTTGTCGCCTTCACGACCAGCGTGTTCAGCGCGAGCTATATCGGCCACGAGATCGAGATCGGCCGGCTGACATCCACTTCGGTGCGCTTCTA
>JBAUUA010001005.1:0-3246 GCA_049582465.1 Bradyrhizobium sp.
CAAAAAAGACCTATGAAATAGGCATCGCCGGCGTGTTGGGAACGCTGCTGGCACCGGTGCAGGCGAAGCGTTGAAAAATCATAACAAAAATCAAAAGACCATGGAGGAGACACGAATGACGGTACACGCGAAGTTTCCGAGCCCCTACGACCTCAAGACGCCCATCGGAGCCGAAGGCTGGGAGCAGCTCTATCCCTATTATCTCCGGTTCCAGCCCAATCTTCGCCCCGAGGAAGACGCGAAATTCTGGTTCTGCGACTCGCAGCACTGGCCGAGCCCCTTCAAACCCTTTGACGCGGTGACGGTCGAATTCGCGGTGAAGTGCCTGGGCCAATACAACACGCGCCACTATCTCATTCCGCCCGCCAACGGCATCGATTATCGCATTCACAACGGCTATTGCTACATGAGCCCGGTAGCGGTCGCCCCCGAATTGATCGGCGCGCGCGTTCCGCAATTCATGGAGCGCGCGGGCTATTATTTCCAGAACTGGGACCGCCTGCTCGCGAATTGGGACAAGAAGGTTCGCGCCAACATCGCTGAACTCGAAGCGCTGAATTTCGAGAAACTGCCCGAGGTCGTTCCGCTGGAGTGGGTGAAGGAAGGCCGGGGGCTCGACAACACCTATGCGCTGATGGAGACGTATGACCGCGCGATCCAGCTTCTGTACAAGACGTGGCAATATCATTTCGAGTTCCTGAACCTCGGCTACGCCGCCTATCTCGACTTCTTCGGTTTCCTGAAGGGGCAGTTTCCCAGCATCCCCGATCAGGCGATCGCCAAGATGGTGCAGGGCGTTGACGTCGACTTGTTCCGCCCGGACGATGAGCTGAAGAAGCTCGCCAAGCTCGCGGTGAAACTGGGTGTGGTCGACGCGTTGAAGAACGGCTCCGTCGACGAAGCGCTTGCCGCCGTTGGCCGCGCGCCGAACGGCGCGCAGTGGCTCAAGGCGTGGAAGGACGCCCAGGACCCCTGGTTCAACTTCACGTCCGGCAACGGCTTCTATTCGACCGACAAATACTGGATCGAATATCTCGACATACCATTGGGCTACATCAGAGACTATGTCGTGCGTCTCCAGCGGGGCGAGGAAATCGACCGACCGACGGCGGCGATCGCCAAGGAGCGGGATCGGATCACCTCGGAATATGCGGAAATGCTCGACCCGGACGCCCGGGCGGCGTTTGAGGGCAAGCTCGGCCTCGCCCGCACGGTCTTCCCTTACGTAGAAAACCACAATTTCTACATCGAGCATTGGTCCATGAGCGTGTTCTGGCGCAAGATGCGCCAGCTCAGCCGCATCTTCCATGAAGCCGGCTTCTGGAAAGATCCGGACGATCTCTTCTATCTCAACCGCCAGGAAGTTCGCGACGCCCTGTTCGACTATGGCAATGCCTGGGCCGTCGGCGTCGATGCGATAGGCCCGAGCCATTGGCCGGCGGAGATTGAAAAGCGCAAGAAGATCATGACCGCGCTGGCGACCACTGCGCCGCAGCCCGCGCTCAACAACCCGCCCGACGTGATCACCGAGCCGTTTACGATCATGCTGTGGGGCATCACGACGGAGAGCATCGGTCGCTGGCTCGAGGGCGCCGCCAACACAACCAAGTTGTCGGGCATGGCCGCATCTCCGGGAATTGTCGAAGGGGGCGCGCGCGTCGTGCGTTCGGCGGAAGATCTCGGCCAGATCGAGCAGGGTGAGATCCTCGTGGCGCCTGTGACCGCGCCGAGCTGGGCGCCGATATTCGGCAAGATCAGCGCCATTGTCACCGATATCGGCGGCATGATGTCCCACGCCGCGATCGTCTGCCGCGAATACGGTCTGCCCGCGGTTACCGGCACTGGCCGCGCCAGCTCGTCGATCAAAACCGGACAGATGCTGCGCGTCGACGGTTCGACGGGCGAAGTGACGATCCTGTCCTGAACCAAGACCGGGGGAAGGGCGGCGACACCGGCCTTCCCCCAAATGGAAATGCCCGATGCTTGATAGACCTGAAATTGCGAGCCGTTACGACGAAGTCTGGCGCACCTCGGAAGCCTATATGCGGGCGCGCAAGAACGACGTCCATATTCCGCTTTCTTACGCGTTCGCGCGCGAGCTCCTGAAATACTACCCCGACGCCGATGAGGATATCGTTTCGCTCGCGATCATCCTTCACGATATCGGCTGGTACTCCATCGACATGCGCGACATCATCGAGAAGGGGTTCGGGCCCAACATGATGCAATCCGATGTCCGCTTTCTCCACGAAAGCGAAGGCGTTCGGATGTCGCGCGAACTCCTGGAGAAGACGAACTGGCCGGAACCCGTCATTGCCGCCGTCGGCGAGATCATCGACGGGCACGACACCCGCGCCCAAGCTCGCTCGCTCAACGATCGCGTGGTGCGCGATGCGGACAAGCTCTGGCGATTCACGGTCACGGGCGTGGCCGTGGCCTGCGATTGGTTCAAGATGACCCCCCGTCAATATGCCGACCGGCTCGAACAGCAAGTTTCCATTCTCGAAACCGAGGCGGGCCGGCAACTGGCCGCGCAGGCGCTGGCGGAAACTCGCTTGGCGTTGATGCTTCATCTGATTTGAGACGATTGGGCATCATACATGGAAATGTTCATCGACGGGCGATGGGCTCCGGCGCGAAGCGGCGCGGTTTTCGACGTCATCAACCCCGCGACGGGAGCGCTGGTTGACACCGCGCCGGAAAGCGATGCCGGCGACGCCGACATCGCGATCCGTTCCGCCGATCGCGCCTTCCAAAGGTGGAAGACGACGCCGGTCGCCGAGCGCGCGAGATTGCAGAAGCGCGCGGCGCAATTGATGCGGGAAAGGGCGGAGACAATCGGTCGTGTTCTGACCACCGAACTCGGTCGGCCGCTTGCCGGCTCGATCTCGGAAATTCAGCGCTCTGCGGAGCTTCTCGATGTCTACGCCGAAGAGGGCTTGCGCGTTCATGCCGAGATGCCGCTGACGGGAATTCCGGGCGAGAAGATCATCGTGACCCGCGAGCCCGTGGGCGTGGTGATCGCCATAACGCCGTTCAACTATCCCGTCACTCTTCTCTGCTTCAAACTCGGCGCGGCGCTGGTTGCGGGCTGCACGGTCGTCGCGAAGCCCGCCGAGGACACCCCGCTCTCGACGCTGATGCTCGCGCAAATCTTTCACGAGGCGGGCTTTCCATCGGGCTGTTTCAATGTCGTGACCGGGCGCGGACCTGACATCGGCACGCATCTGATCGAGCATCCGATTC
>JBAUUA010001006.1:0-4663 GCA_049582465.1 Bradyrhizobium sp.
CCGTCTCTGATTTCCGTGTCCTTGAGGTACAAGGCCAGGAAAAGGAGAGATCCGACAATTGCGAGAAAGCCCCAAGAGGTCCACTTCACGGCTGACCCTCCTGACGTCTGCCAAAGCATCAATCTACGGGCTCTGCAGGGAGGCTCGTTTAAGTAAGGTATAATCGTCACCACGCTTGATGCTCTTGGTGAGCAGTTCGATGCCCGCGCTCGCTTGCCGCTCGGCCACAGTCAGCAAAATCACCGTGTAAATTCCGGCCGCAAAAAGCGTCCACTTCATAGTGCTCCTCCGGCCTCCCCAATGCGAAAGAGTGGCAATTGGTTCCATGGGCATCGCTGCAAGCAGTGCCGAACACGATACGCAGCCACCAACGATCACGCGGGCCGCAGACTTCGAGACCTTGTCGATGAGGGGCCACTCGAAGTCCGGTATCGCAACAGGCGCATCCCATCGATTGGCACAACGATGAGAACTTTGGTCAGCCCGGTTGCATACGTAAGGTATTGCGCCTCAGCGGGGGCTGATCGACATCGCAACTTTTGCCGAGACGAGGTGCCATCCCGGCGAACTCCTTTTACCGTACGTTGCAGCGTCTTGCTGCGCTAATGAGCCCCGAAATCTGCCGGTTTTCCAATCGTAACAACTGACCGCTGTGGCCGGTTCGCATCCCTTGAAAAGTCCTCAGGGACATCCATATACCATCCATATAGATGTTATACGGATGGAAAATATGGCCTCTAATGTCCACGAGCTAAGACCAAAGCCTCCTGAAACCGAAAAAATCACGATAAATCTCGGTTATGTCGACTTGGGTCACGTCGATTTAATGGTGCAGGAGGGGTTCTACTCCAACCGCACCGATTTCATTCGAACGGCAATCCGTAATCAACTCGAACGCCACGCAGACGTAGTCAAACAGTCCACGGCCCGAAAAAGCCTGGAGCTCGGTTTGCGAAACTACAGCCGGGAGGATCTCGAAACCGCGCGGCGGACCGGTGAGATGCTGCACATTAATGTTCTGGGCCTTGCCAGCATCGCCCAAGACGTCACAGCCGATCTCGCCCGCGCCACCATTGCCTCAGTTTCCGTGCTGGGGGCCTTGCACGCCACTCCAGCGGTCAAGGCCGCTCTTGCCGACAGGATGAGGTAATGACGATGCTGAATCAGGACACAATTCGCGAAGCCACACGGCTGACACAAGCGGGCCAACTTGCCGAAGCCACCGCGCTCCTCCAACGGATGCTCCGTGGGGAACGCGCGCCGGAGGCGACTACGCGTACGCCGGGCCGCATCTCCCTCACGGGCCGCGAGGCGCCTACCATCGACGCGAAGGCTAATGACGTCGAGAAGGCCGATAGGGCGCACCCGCTGGCGTCGCGAGCCCCATCCTTTGCGCCACGCAGGCCCCTGCCGTTATTCGACCGCGCCAAGGATGGCTCCTGGCTTGGAATGCGAGGCCCGAAGCGTGCCCCGCCGTCCGCGTCGGACATCATGCCGGAGGGCGCGCAGTTCATTGACGGCGCTTACAGTAACCCGGCGGGAAGCCGAGCCTACAAGCTCTTCGTACCCAGCGGCTATCAGGGGCAGCCGCTTCCCTTGGTCGTGATGCTTCATGGCTGCACCCAGTCCCCCGACGATTTCGCCGCCGGCACGAGGATGAACTTTATCGCAGAAGAACAACGGTGCTTTGTGGTCTATCCAGCACAGCGCAGCGACGCCAACCGATCGAAATGCTGGAACTGGTTTCGCACGGCCGACCAGCGGCGCGGCGAAGGCGAGCCCTCGCTTATCGCAGGCATCACCCGCCAGGTCATGCGCGATTATTCGGTTGATCCCAGGCGCGTTTATGTCGGCGGATTGTCGGCCGGAGCGGCCGCTGCTGCCATCATGGGGGCAACCTACACTGATCTGTATGCGGCGGTCGGAATCCATTCCGGCCTCGCCTGCGGGGCCGCCACTGACATGCCCTCCGCATTTGCAGCCATGCGGCAGGGTGGCGGACCCGGTCCCAGTGTCATTTTAAGCGGCGGGTCCCCTGTTCCAGCTATTATTTTCCACGGCGACCGCGACACCATGGTGCATCCAAATAATGGCGATCAAGTTCGTGAGCAGGCCATTGTTAGGATGAACACGCAAAAAAAGGTTCGTCGCGGGCAGATACCTGGAGGGCATGCCTATACGCGCACGACCCATACTGACGCGGGCGGGCGCGAAATCCTGGAGCAGTGGAATATCCACGGCGCTGGCCACGCATGGTCAGGAGGTAGCACTTCGGGCTCCTACACCGATCCGCAGGGACCGGATGCAACGCGGGAAATGCTGCGTTTTTTCCTCAGTCATTCGCTCCCACATCAGACCGACTAGAGTTAGTCGGTGGCGGAGTAGCTGGATGCGAGGGGGAGTTCGGGTTAGTGGCACCACACCGACGGCATCTCTTCGTCTTGAGCAATTACCTCAAACGCCATCATGCCGGGCCAATGATCGGGGCTAAATGGTTAGAGTGTTAGCCCAGCGATCCGGAACCGTTTTGTCTTGCGAGAGTTAGAACGTAATCCACCTCGGCATTTGAGCAAGGCTTGGGCAGAGGAGGTTTCCATCAGGCAGCCATTCAGAGCGCGCACGGCCGAAGAACTGATGGGGCTTCTCAGCGCGGTAGCAACAGCGATCCTCGCGGTCATAATTGTTATGATGCTCTATTTCGGTCGCGAGATCATTATTCCCATCGCCTTGGCAATTCTTCTTAGCTTCGTGCTGGCTCCTGTGGTTGGGCTGCTCCAACGCATTCGCGTGCCACGCGGGTTAGCAGTCGTGAGCGTGGTCATACTCGCCTTTGCACTCATATTCGCGTTGGGAAGTCTGCTTGCCTCCCAATTAACGCAATTGGCGGGAGACCTGCCACGGTATCAATCCACGATAAGCGATAAAATCCAATCATTTCGCGACACGACGGCGGGACGTGGGACACTTGAACGCGCCTCCGGTATGCTGAAGGACCTAAGCAAAGAACTCGACAAACCGAAGGAGGCGGCATCCCCGCTTGGCGCTGGCACGAGCCTGACTCCCAAAACTTCGGCACCGCTTACACCCGTGCCGGTGGAAGTGCGGCAGCCTGATCCGGGCGCCCTGGAGAGCTTGCAAAGCCTAATCTCGCCGTTGCTTCATCCCCTAGCTACAACCGGTATCATCATCATTTTCGTAATCTTCATCTTGCTGCAACGTGAGGATTTGCGTAATCGGCTCATTCGGCTGGCAGGCTCGCATGACCTGCAACGTACCACGGCCGCACTTGATGACGCCGCAGCGCGTCTCAGCCGGCTTTTTCTAATACAACTCCTCCTAAACGGTACCTTCGGCGTGGTTATAGGAGCGGGCCTCTGGCTAATCGGCATTCCGAGTGCAATCCTCTGGGGCATCTTGGCCGCAGTGCTGCGCTTCGTCCCTTACATCGGAGCGGGGATTGCTGCCGCGTTCCCGCTTGCGCTTGCAGTCGCTGTCGATCCTAGCTGGTCCATGCTGTTGTGGACGCTGGCGCTATTTCTCGTCGTCGAGCCGGTAGTTGGGCATGTCATCGAGCCAATGGTATATGGGCACAGTACAGGGCTCTCGCCCGTTGCTGTAGTTGCTTCGGCAACGTTTTGGACTGCGCTCTGGGGTCCCATCGGTCTTGTCCTAGCAACACCTCTGACAGTGTGCCTTGTCGTGTTGGGGCGTCATGTCGAACGCTTGGAGTTCCTCGATATTATGTTTGGGGACCGACCAGCTCTTTCTCCGCCCGAAATGTTCTACCAGCGAATGCTTGCTGGCGATCCCACAGAGGCCGCAGAAAAAGCAGAAGAATTCTTGAAGGAACGATCTCTTTCTTCCTACTATGATGAAGTCGCCCTGAAAGGCCTGCAGCTTGCTCAAGCCGATGCCGAACGCGGAGCACTCGATCATGAGCGCCTCACCAAGATTAGAGACGCCGTCTCCGAATTTGCCAATGATCTCTCGGATCAGGATGATCGTCCGCCTCCAAACGTCACTTCGACGACGGATGCAGAAGCCAGTTCTGCAGTGGAAAGCGTGGCCGAAGATGCGCCTTACGAAAATCTGCCAATTCTTAGCAAAGAAGACCTGCCTCCTGACTGGCAGGGGGAACACCCTGTACTCTGCGTCGCTGGACGCAGTCTCATCGATGAGGCCGCTGCGATCATGCTAGGTCAGCTATCGACCGCCCACGGTCTCGCGGCGCGGGTCGAGGCAGCGGAAGCGCTCTCTACTGCCAATGTGTTTCGCCTTGAGACGACGGGCGTTGCTATTATCTGTCTGGTCTATATGGACGCAACCGGCCCCGCGCACATGCGTTATTCCGTTCGACGTCTTCGTCGTAAGATACCCGAGGCGATAATCATTTTGGGTTGCTGGATAAAGGAAATGAACCCGGCGGCGCTGGAACAACTGCGCGAAGGCGCGAAGGCCGATCTAGCTGCCGCAAGCTTGGGCGAGGCGGTGAAACTGTGCATTGAGGCGACAAGTGCAGAGAACCAAGGCCATGAAAAGGAACAGAATAAGCTTTCCGCGACGACCGCAGCGTAGCTGGCAAGAACAATAACGACCTCTGCGTAGCCGGCAAGAATAATCCTGTTGCTGACGAATAGGCCCCGATTATTGATCGGTGCCTTGC
>JBAUUA010001007.1:0-5925 GCA_049582465.1 Bradyrhizobium sp.
GAATCGGATAAATGAACCGCAAGTCGAATCTTTGCATTTCGGCCATCGTCATCCTGGCGGCTGTCCTTACCCTCTGCACGACGCCGTCATCTGCACAAAGCATCGAGCAAAAGACCCAGGTTTGCGCCGGCTGCCATGGCGCGGACGGCAAACCGATCGACAAGACCATTCCCACCATCTGGGGCCAACGGGCCGGCTACATCTACATAGAGCTGCGCGATTTCAAGCGCGGCGACCGCAAGAGCGACATCATGCAGCCGATCGCGTCATCGTTGGAACGGCAGGACATGCTCGATATCGCGGAATATTTTTCGAAAAAGCCGTGGCCCGATCTGGGCCAACCGAGCGCGCCGAAGGATGTCGCCACGCGGGCCGTGACTGCCAATCAGTCGATCGGCTGCACGGGCTGCCATCTCGATCATTTTCAGGGCGATGGCACCGTGCCGCGGCTGGCCGGCATGGGCAGGGATTACCTGGCCAAACAAATGACCGATTTCCGCAGCCGCGCGCGCGGCAACAATCCCGGCATGTCCGATCTGATGCTCGCGACGTCTCCCGACGACCTGGCAGCACTCGCGGAATACCTGGCGGGTCTGTGAACCGGGCTCGCGGCTGGAGGCTCCAGAGCATGATCCGGAAAAGTGGGAACCGGTTTTCCGAAAAGATCATGCTCCAACAAAAAGATGGAACGGGATGACGATTCGAAGAAAAGTCATCCCGATCTAGGGCGCCGTCAGCCGTTCGCGCAACGAGGACAGCACGGTGAGATCCGCGGCACGCTTTCCGGCCTTGTCCTTCAGCGAGGGATCGGCGCCGCGCGCGAGCAGCAAGCCGGCGACATCGGCGTGGCCGCCTTCGGCCGCGATCATCAGCGCGGTACGGCCGCGATTATCCCGATCGTCGATATGGGCGCCAGCGTCCAGCAGATATGAAACAACCGCCATTGCCTGCGCCTGCGGAACGCCTTCGTCCGGGCCCGACGCCCACATCAGCAGGGTGAGATCGTTGGGATAACGGGCGTTGACGTCGATATTTCGCGCCAGCAACCGCTTCACGATGTCGAACCGCGCGCCTGCGGCCGCATAGACGATCGGCGGCTTGCCGGTGTCGTCGGGCGCTCGCTCGTCGGCGCCGTGGGCGAGCAATGCATCGAAGATGATGTCGTTGCCGGTATAGGCGGCGGCGGCGATTGGCGATATTCCGCTGCGCCCGGTGAGCCTGACGTCGGCGCCGCGTTCGATCAGCCGTTGCGCGATCAGGATATGGCTGCCTTCGGCGGCCAGATAGAGCGCGGTGGACCCGGCGAGATTGCGGGCATCGATCGGCGCGCCGCGCGCCAGCAGGAGGTCGACCATCTGGAGATGGCCGGACTTCGCGGCGTGACTGAGAGGCCGGGCGCCAAGCCGGTCGCGCGCGTCGAGCGACGCCCCCTGGTCGAGCAGCTGCGCCGCCAGATCGAGGCAATTGGCGTCGACCGCCGCAAACAGCGTCAGCGATACTTCCATGGCGGTGATCTGCGGTTTGGCGATTTCGTATCGGCGAGCCAGCCCCTGGCAACGCTCTGATTCCGTGGCGCCAGCCGCCGACGCCGTGCCGAGCGCGATCGCGATCAAACATAGAAAACCGAGGTGGCGATGCACGGCGATCTCTCCCGAAGCAAGTTTGTTCGTTTTGCTTCCCGAAAGGGTGGCACGGCGGCCAGCCGATGCCAAGAAGGCGCGAACATCCAATGCGAAGTCGATGCCGCACCGCATCATGGATCATTGGCTCGCGGCGCTCGCAGCCGTTCAACGCGGGCTATCGGCAGGCCTCATTCCCTGCCTCGGCGATGGCCAGAAAGGTTATGGAGGCCGGCGCGAACGTCACCGTGCCGGCAATCGCCGGGGTGCCCGTGATGGTCGGCAGCTCACCGCCTGCGGAAAGCGCCAGTGGCTGGCCGTTCAGCCGGATCCGCTCATCGAGCAGGTTGGTGGCGTCGAGCGTGTAGCGGACCGAGGCGGTCGGAAGCGTCAGCGCGTGCGGCGCGTCGCGGTCGGTATTGATCGCCAGAAGCGCCACGCCGCCTGGTATGTTCCTTTGACAGTGGGCGTAGACGTGAAGTCTGGATTGAAGGGGCACACCGGCGTCGAGCACGGTGGTTCCCATCAATTGCCGCCAGAGCAGCGCACCCCAATATTTGGGCCGGGGCTGCAAGGTCCGTTCGTCGAGCAGGCCGTAATCGCTCGCCGCCAGCGTGTTGTGCATGACGACCTGAACGCCGGCTCTTGCCAGCCGTCCGAGCTGATCGAGATAGCGGAACGTATCCAGGAAGGTCACCGCCCACGGGTTTCCACCGCATGCGGCATCCGCGGTTTCCGTGAGCCAGATTGGCTTGCCGGGTGCGAATTTGTCTCGAAGTTTCTGGTAGAAGGCCAGCGTCCGATCGGTGCCCGAAAGCCATTGTTCGGAAAGGGCTTTGTCCGGCGTGCTCGTGCCGCTGCAGCGCTCCGACAGGGCTCCATAATAATGATAGGAAACCGCATCGATCCCGGATCCCGAGGCCACGAGCAGGTCGGACGCGATGGCGGGTTCGCCGACCGTGCCGGGGCCGAGGATCAGCGTCTTGTCAGTCCTCTTGTTCAGGAGCGCGCGGAAAATTGCAAAATCCCGCGCATAGGCGGTCGCGTCATAGCCGGCTGGTGCACCGCCCATCTCGGCAAGGTTCGGTTCGTTCATGAATTCGGCGGCAGCGATGCGACCTCCGATCGAGCCTGTATAGGCGAGAAGGCGTTCGGCCTGATCCGGCTTCCAGACGTCGGCGGCGTCGCGGGCGCCCGGACTTACCGCGAATGAGGTCACGATTGGCGCGCCCACCGCTTGCGAGAAGTCGACGACGCCGCGCCATTGCCGGCGGGTCAGGACGCCGTTGAAACCTGGCGGCGGTGCCGGCGGCGGGTTGTCCTGGTCGGCGAAAAAGGTGCTGTTGGCCCAGGTGCCGCTGACACGCACATAGGCGGGTGCCAGCGCCGCCGCGAGTTTTCGCAAGCGCGCGTCGGCCAGATCAATCGGCGGCCGGTATTGGTACAGGTTGGAAGCCGTATCGGATCCGGACTGTGGAGGCTGCGCGGGAGCACTCGGCGCAGACCGGTAGGGCTTCCAAAATCGTCCGCCGGTAACCTCGATCATCTCGATATTGTAGGACTGGAAGCGCGGGTCGACCGTGCCGATGCGGGGCAGGCTCGCCGGGGCAATCATCGGCGTATCGGCGAGGGCGCTGCAACAGGCGGATGCGATCAGCCATGCGGATGCCAGCAAGACCCGCGGTCCTCCGCCGGGACGATCGCGCACGTGCAGCCCTCCCGTCATTCGCGCCCGCCGCATGGCAGGAGGATGACATGACGGCGATGCCGGTCAATGTTCCGGCTTGCAACATCTTTCATCCCGGGCGGATTTGATTTGCCATGGGCATGGGGATGTCGAATGATCCCAACAGAACCGCCGCGCCTGCGTGGCGTTGCAAAACAAGAACATGGTCTCTGACCCGCAGGGAGGCTCGGTTGGCTCGTTCGGCGCGTGAGATTTCTTGCTGCGTTGCGGTGTTGCTGGCGGCATGCTCGGCACGGCCCGCCTTCGCGCTCGACCCCCGCTATCCCGACTGGCCCTGCCAGCAATTAAAGGTCCCGGAGATTTCGATCGCGAGTGTCTGGGCAGGCCCCCCGATCGAGGCTGTCGACAAGGGAAAGCCGCTCGACCCGAAGGAGGCGGAACTCGTCGCGCGTCTGGCCGCGCGCCGCACCCCCATGGAGGACGCGCGGAAGCTGATCGCGGACTTTGTAGTCGGAACCAGGGAAGAGAAACTGGAGAAGGCGAAGACCTTGTTCGCCGCATTGTATGCGACGCTCAATGCGCAACGCGACGAGGTGATGAACGGAATCGAGCGCTTCTCGCGCAAGCAGAAGACTATGGCCGAGGAAATCCGCGAGCAGGCCCGGAAGATGCGGGAGGCGCAGGATGCTCCCAACGCCGATCCCGCGCAGGCCAGCGAGCTCGCCAGCCAGCTTTCCTGGCAAACCCGCATTTTCGATGATCGACGGAAATCGACAGCGTACGTCTGTGAAGTGCCGGTCCTGATCGAGAAGCGGCTGTTCGATCTGGCAAGCGCCATTCAGGGCGACATGAATGCAGAACAGCCGGCCAAGTGAATATCTCCGCCGTTCAGGGGAGGGGTTATTCGTCCGGACGCGATTCCGGTGTGCAGTCCTGCAGCGGAAGCAGGGCATTGAGCCAGCCGTCGGTGCCTTCAGGATACCACACGACATTCGAGTAGCCGAGCTCCAGCGCGCGCTTGGCCGCGTTCCATGACATCCAGCAATCCGCCAGACAGTATAAAACGAGCATTCTGGCGCGATCGCCGTTGGTGGCCTTTTCCAGGCCCTTTGAAAAATACTCGGCCATGCTGGGCGCAAGTTCGCCATAGCCGGTATCGGGCAGCCAGATGCTGCCGGGAATATTGGCGCGCGGCTTGTCGCGCCAGAGTGTTCCGGCCGGCAGGGCGCGGGGCCGCGGCGGCCTTGGCAGCACATCGACGAAACTCGCCGAATGGCTGCGCCAGATCGCTTCCGCTTCGTCCGTACCTATCACTTTGGCGCCCCGCAGCGTCGCGGGGGTCGGCGAGCGATAGTTTTCGAGCCGGTAGCCATCCGGCTCGGGGACCTCGGCGGCTGCGGCACCTCCGACGGCGGCAAGGATTGCGACGAACGCGACGCGGGCCGCTGCTCTCATGGCCGCTTGGAAAGCGTCTCTGACGTGATTGGCACGTTGGTCTCGTCCAGTATCGGGATGTTGTAGCTGATCAGCAGCTTGTTGATCTCGGTCTGGTTTTCCATGATGAGCTTGTTGAGCGTTCGTTTCCACTCCTGGTCCGCCGGGCGCACCGCCATGCCGATACGGAAGGTCATCGGCGGGCCGGTCTTTTCCTTCGTCAGCGGTATCACGACGAACGGTGGGTCAGCCTTGCTGGCATAATAGCCCGCCATCGGACCCCACAATATGCCGCAATCGATATCGCCCTTGGTCAGATCCTCCATCATGGCTTGAGGAGAGGAATCCGCGCGGGTGTCGACGAAAAGCGGGTAGGACTTGGCACGTGCCAGAAGGCCGTTCATCGCCATGTTCGTGCTCGGGGGCGTCCGCGCCACAATGCCGATGCGTTTTTCCTTGAGCTTTGGATCGTCGATGGTGGTGACGTCCTCGAGGCCGCTGCCGCGCTTGGTGACCAGGGCGTATGTCGTCCGGTAATAGGGAACTGTCACCTGCGCCTGGTCGTCACCCTGGGGGAATCCCATGATGATATCGCAGTGGTATTCGCCCAGCGTCTTGCGGACGAAGCCGGTTGCCTGCGGGAAATAGGTGTAGCTGAGCTTCTTGCCGAGCTTGGCCGCGAATAATTCGGCAAGCTTGTTTTCGAAGCCTTCGCCCTTGTCGTTGGAGAACGGCAGATTGCGAGGATCGCCGCACGCCCGAAAGACGTTTGGATCGACAAGTTCGAGCGCTCCCTTGTCGCTGGTCTGGGCGTTGGCCTCGATCGGCCGCAAGGCGACAAGCCCGCAGGCGATGATGCCGGCCAGGCCTGACAGGGTGATCGCCGCCCTCGAAACGCGAGGCATCGACATTGTTCCGAACCGTCCTGACATTACTTGACCCCTGTGCAGCTGGTTTCGGCCTGCTTGGCCGTCTCGGGTTTGTCTTCGTGCTTGGGCGGTCGGCCGCCCGGAATGGCGCCGTTGGCGCGGGCGCGCAGATACACGTAGATGTCGTCCAGGAAGCACATCACGTTGACGTTGTCGGCGAACTTCGGCATCACCTTGTCGTTGGCGGCATCGACGTTCTTGCGGCCGTTGGTCACGACCTCGGCGAAGTCGGTGTAGCTGAGCGTCTTCAACGACT
>JBAUUA010001008.1:0-1604 GCA_049582465.1 Bradyrhizobium sp.
GCCTCCCTGACCATGGCGGTGGTGCCGTTTTCGCTGCTGACGCTGCTCAACCGGCCGCAGCAGGGCGCGCGCCCGATCGCGGAAGCCGTGTTTGCCGGGCTCTTGGCCATGTCGGCGCTCTACACGATCTTCAACGAAGGATCGAACAACTGGCAGTCGCTGTGGACCTGCGCGATCTATTTCCTGCTCGCCGTTACGCTGTGGCAGGCGCGGGCCGCGCAAAACCCAGAATGAGCAGGCCGATCGCAAGGCCCGACAGCGCGATATTGTAAAGCACGATCCCGAATCCGGCGGCGATCAGACCGCCCGTCAGCAGTACGATCGAGGGACGGATGACGTGCAGCGCGGCGATAATGAGCGCGACGATACCGAACACCGAATTGCGAAACAGGGCGGTCGCGAGGATGCGGGTCTTGCACAGCATGGTCTGCAGACCG
The DNA here is from genome assembly GCA_049582465.1 of Bradyrhizobium sp. Taxonomy (GTDB): domain Bacteria; phylum Pseudomonadota; class Alphaproteobacteria; order Rhizobiales; family Xanthobacteraceae; genus Bradyrhizobium. The sequence continues at coordinate 438 of JBAUUA010001008.1, forward strand.
GCGTCGCAGGCCAGCGCAACGGTCGAGAACTCGATCGCGAGATAGCGCAGATAGAGCGCGTAGCCGATGGTCAGGAAGCCGACCACCAGCAGCCATTGCACCTGATAGGGTGTGAGCCGGAACGGAGTTTTTTTCATTTCGCGAATATGGTCGGGAATGGCTGGCGGGACAAGGCGGGGTGTCCGGACGACGGCCGCTGCCGTCAAAAAGAATGAGAAATCGACCCCAAGACGTTGGAATCGGGGGTGTTATTGCGGATTCTGCCGACGGAAGAACGTCGACAATCCGGACGGCGGATCAGGCTTCTTCGCCGGCTCCTCGACCGCCACCCGCTTTGGAGGGCCGTGCCGGTGGACGAAATACCGGGTGGTCGCCGGCCTGGTGGCGACCGGCTTGTCGGTCGCACCCTTGTCGGCAACAGCCGCCTCGTCGTCGGCATTCATGACCAGCCGTTGACCGTCGAATACCGTGGTCGCGCAGGGCCGGTTGTTTTCGGTCAGGCCGGCGCAGATCTTCGCCGCCGCCGCGGCGTCGTCGAGCGGTCCGGCGACCAGCCGCAGCTGCATGCCGAGACCGTTGCTGCCTTCGCGGATGACGATGATCGGGCGCAAGGTCGTCAGCGCCGCGTTCGACCTCGATTTCAGAAGCCCGCGCCACAGCGCGCGCAAGCCGCCCACCGAATTCGCGCCGCCGACGTCGACGCCGAATTCGGTGCGCTTCACGGGGAGCTTGGGCAGCGACTTCGCCGCGTCCGCCTCCGCCTCATCGGTCGGGGGAGCCGACGCCATGACTTCCGGCATCGGCGCCGCGGTGATGACCTTAGCCGGCTTTTCCGGTTTCTCAGGTTTTTCCGGTTTCTCGGACTTTTCGGGCTTGTCCGGCTTCTCGATCGCCTGTTTCGCGATCGTTGCCTGCTTCTCGGGTGTCGCTGGCTTCTCGGGTGTGGCTGGCTTTTCGGGTTCGATCAGTTTTGTGGCGGCTGGGTCTATCGATTTGGCGGCCCCCAGAGGGGGAGCGGGCGTGATTGCCGGCGTGGTGATGATGGCCGGCGTGGCCGCTGGCGTGGTCGCGGCGGCCGGCGGGTTGTTCGGCGGTTTCTGGGCGAGGGACGCGACCACCGCAGGCGCAGGTTCCGGGGCGGCGGCGGTAACCGGGGCAGGCTTATCC
>JBAUUA010001009.1:0-4880 GCA_049582465.1 Bradyrhizobium sp.
ATTCGATTTCCGTGAGTGGCTCGTACCCCCGGTATTGATGCCGATCTTCTTCGTGCTGCTGATCGCCGCTGCTGTCATTATCCAGCGTTAGTCCGCCCTGTCGGCACGAGACAGTGAGTACTCCGAGCGCTTGACGGAAAGTGGAACTCGAATGGCAAATACGGCGACCATCAGGGATGCGTATGGCGTTCCGGCAATTTTCGTCGGTTCGAAAACCGGCCAGGACGATGCTCCCTTTGTCTTCATCAGGGTCGGCGATGAAGAGCGCCGGATGCGTTGGGCCGAATGGGACGCGCTTCCTGCCTGGACCGGCGCCCGTCCTTCCTGGATGTCCAAGCGTTGACACCCGCGGGAACGGCTGTTGGGCTTTACTCGCGGGCAAAGCCGTGAAAGCAGCTTGATGACGGATGCTGCTTCCTGGATCGCCATCGGGGCCGCGCTGACTTCGGCATGTCTCGGACTATACGCAGCCGCGGGGAGCGACCTTCGCGACAAGGTTGAGAAGTTTATTCCGCAAATAAGCGGGCAGTCCTCTTGGGCGGCATGGGCCGCGATCGCGGCTGCCGTGTCGGTTGTCGCACAGGCAATGGAAAAACTGCCGACGTGAGCTTGATGGCAGGCAGCTCTTCTAGAGAGCCAGCCTAAGGGCTGTCAGCCGCTACCGCCATGAGGGATAGCAGAGGCACGTCGAGGGCATACACGAAGCCGCTGGGTTCATACCCCAGATGGACGTCGCCCTTCAGTTGCTTGCCGAGCGTCTCGACCAGGCGTGTGCCGAAACTGCGCTTCTCCGGAGCCCGAACCGCCGGGCCGTTCCGCTCAACCCATGTCAGGTGCAGGCGCTGCGTCTTGGGATCGATCGTCCAGGCGATATCGACGCGGCCGGCAGGCACCGACAATGCGCCGAACTTCGTCGTGTTGGTGCAGAGTTCGTTCAGCGTCATCGCAATCGCGATCACGGCTCCCGACGTCATGCGGACATCAGGTCCTGCAATCGTGAATTTCGGCATGTCGGGATTGTCGAAGGCTTCGGTAGCGCCGCGAACGATCTTGGCGAGATCCGCGCTGGTCCATCTCGCCTGCAAAAGGAGATCGTGAGCCCGTCCGAGCGCCAGCAGCCGGCCTTCGATGGCATGCTGCGCGTGTTCGGCGCCCGGCACGCTGCGCAAGCTTTGAGAGGCAATGGCGCTGACTGTCGCCAGCGTATTCTTGATGCGGTGGTGCAGTTCTTCGAGGATCAGCTTCTGGAGCTTGTCCGCCGTCTCGCGCTCCCGGGCGTCGATACCGGCCTGAGCGAGCAGGCTCCTGGCATCGATTTCAGCCTGCGCCAGCAGCAGCCGAAGGCTAACGTTCTCCGCCGCCAGAAACTCCGGAGGAGGCGCTGTGCCAGCTTTCAAATGGTGCTGGTCTTGACGATGTTCGGCTTCAAGCATTGCCAACTGTATCACCTTATGTCGGCTTCCGCTCACACATCTTTGGGACGTGGTTTCCAGCGCAATCGAGCGATTATCGTGATTTGGGCCCGAAAAATGCTGATTTCAGGCGTGGCCGATCATGTCCTGCATTTCGGCGATCATTTCCTTGGCCTCAAGCGGCTTTCGGAAAAAGCGGCTATCGGCGGGAATATCAATGTTTGCGAGCTTCAATTGCCCCGAAACCAGGATGATCTTGATCGGCGGCCAGCGCTTATGGACCGTGTGCGCGAGTTTCAGGCCGTCCATGCTGCCCGGCATCTGGATATCGGTGAACAGCAGCGCGATGTCCGAACGCGATTCGAGGATAGCCACAGCTTCGTCGGCATCGACGGCTTCGACCGGCGTAAAGCCGGCATCCTCCACCATATCGACCGCGCGCATGCGCAGCAGCATCTCGTCTTCGACGACGAGAACGACTGTGGGAACAACGCGATGATCCAGAACCATCATGACCGGCATTTCGAAGAGCGAGAGAAAAATCGGTCCGCGCCATCGCTCGGAGAATGGCTGCTGACACTGGGGCAAGCATCTCGAAGCCCATTTGATCCTGATTGTCTTAATAAAGCTGGCTCACCGGGATATCAGCTCAGCGAAAGCGGCGAAATCGATGCGCATCTCAGATTTCACGAACGAAGAGGCCGCCAATCACGGCGGCCCCATTAGTTCTGGTCCGGTCTATCGAGATCACCAGCCGTGATGGTGGCCTCTGCCCCAACCGTAGTGATGTCCGCGTCCGCCATGGCCCATGTGGCCGTGCCAGTGTCCATGGCCGCCATGAACGAGAATAACCGAATTATCGGTATCGCCCACCAGCGTGCCTGCTGTTGCCCGAGGCATCGCCGAGGCAGACAGCGTCGAGATTGCCGCGAATGCGCAGGCGGCGACGCCGATCAGCAATAAACGTTTCATTTCGTGGTCTCCTTGGCGCCGCGTTATCGCGGCGACGAGCCAATGTTCCGCCAACCGATTAGTTCCACTTTCAGACCGGCGACAGCCGATTCAGGCCGGCTGGCTCCTTCATGGACCGAACGTCTCGTCGTAATCGCGCTTCGCCCCCCGATGGAATCCAACCACCACGTCCGTCGCACGTCGCGCCTTGGCAGCCGACATGTTCGATCGATATGGCGGCCTCATCGTCAGGAGCACGGCTACAGCCAATTGATTCCCGCCAACGGCAACACGCGCTGAAGGATCGCCGCCAGGCAGATCAGCACGACCAGCAATTTTAGAAGGCCCGCCAAGCGGGATTCGTTGACAAACTTTTCGATGGCCCAGAAGCAAATTGCGCCGACGACGCAAATTATCAAAATCCCGATGATGAGTGAAAGCATGGAAACCCCCTGTGCTGCGGCGGGAACGGCACTCATGCGCCCTCTAGCTGAAAGAAAGATCAGCTTCAGCTCGCGTATGTGACCGCAATTTCGCGATGTCTTTTAATAATAGATTCAGTCTGTCCAATTGCCCCACACTCACGTTGAGCCAGATCAATTGCATGGAACCCGTTTTGGACCAGCATCATGCATCTTTCCGAATACGACAGCTCCGCTGCAGGTGATGGCGCTGCTGTCCAAGAAACATGTGGAGATCTGGTCATGCAAAAATTGTCCCGAACTATGCTTCTCGCACTAACGGTCACCGCGACGCCGTGGCTCGTCGCACCTGTCGTCGCGGCGCCAATAACATCCCCGCTGATGCTGCGAAGCGCGATAGTGCCGTCGGTGGAGGCGGTACGATACCGCCACGGCTATGGCGGCGCAGCCGTCGGCCTCGGCATCGCAGGCGCGCTGATCGGCGGGGCGATTATTGGCGCAACGCAACAGCCCTACGGCTATTATGGCTATCCGCCCGGCTATTACGGTCCCGTCTACGGCGCTCCGGCTCCCTACGTTGGCGGCGACGCAGTCGGCTATTGTATGCAGCGCTTCAGGTCCTACGACCCGTATTCCGGCACCTATGTCGGTTACGACGGCCTGCGGCACCCGTGCCCATGATGATCGCGACCCAGGCCTCGCCTGACCGACTTAGCCACGTCGGAACGTTGGGCTGGAACCATTACTGTCGAGGTAACTTATCTTTGCAATGCCGGATGCTGTTCCCCAACGCATCCGATGAAATAGCGGCCTCAGCATGTACCCCCGCGCTGAGGCCGTTTCTTTTGGGCTACTCTTCTTAGCGCGAGGGCGTCAGAGAAGGCGTCAGATCAAAACTGTCGTCGTCGTGCCGCAGAAGCGCTGTGGGCAATCTCTTCGCTGAAAGTACCTTGAATGCCGCTCAAGATCTCATGCGATCGCCACCTTGAAGAACGCGAACGACAAATCCCGAAGACCGGAACTGCCTTATCCAGTTCAGGTCTCCGGGTTCTTGCGCCGACCCTGCAGGACTAAGCGGCCTTGCTCGGTACGGCGGCCTTGTTGGACACGGGGCTTGGGCTCGGCGGAGCACCCGTCTTGATATCAATCGTCTTGGTCGTCTTTACGGCCTTGGCGGGCTTCTTGATGGTGAGATGCAGCACGCCCTTGTCGAAATGAGCTTCGACAGCTCCGTCTTCCGGCTCGAAAGGCAACAACATCGATCGATAGAATGAGCCGTAGCTCCGTTCCTCGACGTGCCAATTCTTCTCTTCTTTGGTGCTCTCCGCCTTTTTCTCACCGGAAATGACCAGCTGGTTGTCGTCAAGGCTGACGTTGATATCTTTTTCGTCCACCCCGGGAAGCTCGGCTGTCACTTCGAAGGCGTCATTGGTTTCCGCCACATTGATTGCCGGCGCGCCAGCCCCAATGTCCGGAGAAGTCGGCTTCTGATCGAAGGCACGAAACGCGTTTTCCATTTCGCGCCGTATGACCCGGAACGGGTCCAACTCCTGGCTCCTGGTCCACAATCTCGGAAGAGTCATCTGTTATCTCCGTCGTTAGAGAAAATTCCAAAAAAATATTGGGCCTCCAGACCGTGGTGGCCTTGATCTGGCTCAAAACGCCGAATTATTTTGCGGCAGGAAGGCCGGCCGCGATGGCATTGCAACGATTGTAGCTCCGTCATGGCTCGTAAACGAGAAATTGCCGCCTATCTAATGAAGCAGGCGCTCAACGAAGCATGTAAGAGCGTGTCAGCGAGGTTGACCTAATGAGCAGTAAATATCCGTTGAACCTTCGCCGCATCGAAGGGGCGTGGGATGAACGCATCAGATCGCTGGGACAAATTCAAAACCAAATTGTCATAGCGGCGGAGCGAGCGTTGCAACGATTATTCAACAATGAGGGTGCCCTCATTCCCATCCCGATACGAACGGACGCGGACCGACGACGGCCCAGTCAGGGTCGATCGCGTGATTGACTTCCCAAATCACAGTCGTTCGTATGACCAGACGCGGCGGGCCGTGCGATTTTGGGGACACGACAGCGCTATAGA
>JBAUUA010001010.1:0-2087 GCA_049582465.1 Bradyrhizobium sp.
AGCGACGGATCGGGCGTCGAACTGTCCAACGTCAAGATGTCGATGAATCCGTTCGATGAAATCGCCGTCGAGGAGGCCTTGCGGCTGAAGGAAGCGGGCAAGGCGACCGAGGTGCTGGTGGTGTCGATCGGGCCCGCGCAGGCGGCCGAAACCATCCGGACCGGGCTGGCCATGGGCGCCGACCGCGGTATCCTGGTCAAGGCCGAGGGCAATGTCGAGCCGCTGGCGGTCGCGAAGATTCTCAAGGCCATCGCCGACGAGGAGAAGCCCGGCTTGATCATTCTCGGCAAGCAGGCGATCGACGACGATTCGAACCAGACCGGCCAGATGCTGGCGGCGCTGCTTGGATGGTCGCAGGCGACCTTTGCCTCCAAGCTCGAAGTCGATGGAACCGATTTCAAGGTGAAGCGCGAAGTCGACGGCGGCCTGCAGACCGTGAAACTCACGGGGCCTTCGATCGTAACGACCGATCTGCGGCTCAACGAGCCGCGCTACGCCAGCCTGCCCAACATCATGAAGGCGAAGAAGAAGCCGATCGCCGAGAAGAGCGCCGCCGACTACAGCGTCGATCTCACCGCCCATCTCGAGATCCTCAAGACATCCGAACCGCCGGGCCGCAAGGGAGGCGTCAAGGTCAAGGACGTCGCCGAGCTGGTGTCGAAACTCAAGAATGAAGCCGGGGTTCTCTGATGACCACGCTGTTGATTGCCGAACACGACAATGCGTCGATCAAGGATTCCACCAACAAGGCGCTGACGGCGGCTATCGCGCTCGGCGGCGACGTGCACGTGCTGGTCGCCGGCGAAAACGCCAAGGGCGCGGCCGACGCCGCGGCGAAGCTCTCCGGCGTCAAGAAGGTGCTGCTCGCGGACGGTTCCGCCTATGCCCACGACCTCGCCGAGCCGCTGGCCGCGCTGATCGTGGCGCTGGCTCCTTCCTATGATGCCTTCGTCGCGCCCGCGACCTCGCGCTTCAAGAACGTGATGCCGCGCGTTGCCGCGCTGCTCGACGTCATGCAGGTGTCGGAAATCATCAAGGTGGTTTCGCCCGATACCTTCGAGCGTCCGATCTATGCCGGTAACGCGATCCAGACGGTGAAATCAAAGGACGCCAAGAAGGTCATTACGGTGCGGACCTCGACCTTCGCCGCGGCCGGCAATGACGGGAGCGCGCCGGTGGAAAATGCGGCCGCGGCGGCCGATCCCGGCCTTTCCAGCTTCGTCGGCGAGGAAGTCGCCAAAAGCGACCGCCCCGAACTGACATCTGCAAAAATCATCGTGTCGGGCGGCCGCGCGATGCAGAGCCGCGAAAATTTCGCCAAATATATCGAGCCGCTCGCCGACAAGCTCGGCGCCGGCGTCGGTGCGTCGCGCGCCGCGGTCGATGCCGGCTATGCGCCGAACGATTGGCAGGTCGGCCAGACCGGCAAGGTGGTGGCCCCGGAGCTATATATCGCGATAGGCATTTCCGGCGCGATCCAGCATCTCGCCGGCATGAAGGATTCCAAGGTGATCGTAGCGATCAACAAGGACGAGGACGCGCCGATCTTCCAGGTCGCCGATTACGGTCTGGTCGCGGATCTCTATCAGGCGGTTCCGGAGCTGACCGAGGAACTCGGCAAGTAACGGGTGTTTGACGTGGCCTGCCGGATGAAGCGGACTCCGGCCGGTGTTCATGCAGAGAGGACGGGCAGGCGCGGGACGCGCGCCTCGCCCCGGTGAGATGGCAATATGGCAGCTATGATCAAGAAGGTCGGCGTGATCGGCTCGGGCCAGATGGGCAACGGGATCGCGCATGTGGCGGCGCTGGCCGGACTGGACGTGGTACTCAACGATTTGTCCGCCGACCGGCTGAAGTCGGCAATGGCGACCATCAACGGCAACCTGTCGCGGCAGGTCGCCAAGAAGATCATCACCGAGGACGCGCGCAAGAAGGCGCTGGACCGGATCGCCTCCACCGAGACGATGGATGGGCTCGCCGACTGCGACCTGGTGATCGAGAGCGCGGTGGAGAAGGAAGAGGTCAAGCGCAAGATCTTTCACGATCTGTGCGCGGTGCTGAAGCCGGAGGCCATCGTCGCCTCCAAC
>JBAUUA010001011.1:0-5625 GCA_049582465.1 Bradyrhizobium sp.
TGTGCATGCCCTAGGGCGAAGGCCGGGACCCATAACCACCGCTATTCAAAGTAGGTGGGACAGATCGCTCCAGTCGGGATTATTTTCTTCCCGGTCTTCGCCGGGGCGACGGACGAGGCATCGGAACAAATTAAGAACACTTTAGCAAGTCTTTGATATATCGTAGTGATTCGGCGCACGTCGCCACAACATCTATGGTCTGTCCAAGCTTGCGAGGACTACATGTCCACCATCGCCTTCGATCAATTCGCGCTCACCCGCATTGCCGACTTCGCCCGCTCGCTGTCGCGGCTGCATCAGGCCTCGCGCCGGCAGGCCGTCGATGACGACCAGATCGACCGCGAGTTCAACACCGTCTGCATGTCGGTGTGGGGCTACACGACAGATGATTTCAGCGACGATCTGTTCTGCGACGCCGACCACGCCTTCCTGGATTCGCTGGACGAGGCGCATGCGCGCATCTTCGCAGCCGAGCAGGGCTACGACCTCGTCGACGACGAGGGCATGCTGACGGACTGGTGGGGTTATTGCTGGATGATCCTCGCCGAAAAGCGCGGCCTGCTGACGCCGGAAAACCGCGCCGCGGCGCGGGCTCGAATCGAGGAAAAATATCTGTCGGCGCCGAACGTGATCGGCGTCATCGTCGGGCGGTGATCGTTCTATCGACTCGTCATGGCCGGGCTTGACCCGGCCATCCACGTCTTCCTTGATGCTAGGTTACGACGTGGATGCCCGGCACAAGGCCGGGCATGACGCGAGCCTAATCCGCTTCCGCCCGCGTCGCCCCGAGCGTGGCGCTCCTCGGCAGCGTCGTCACGGGCAGCACGACATCGTGGCTCGCCTCCGGCGACACGGCGTCATTGGCGATCATCTCGGCGCGCACCGGCGCCACCTTCATGCCGCCGAGCCGCGCGCGCACGTCCGGCGTCAGGCCCGGATAGGAGGCGACCGGCGTGAATTCGGCGGTCTGGCCGTCACCGGCCTTGACGCCGGAAAAGGCCACGAGCCCGTCGGTGGTGGCGATCACGTCGCCGGAACGCAAGGAAGTGTCGAGCGTGAGATCGACCGGCGCCAGCCCTGCGGGATCGCGGCCGTTGCAGGTGCAGTCGGCGCGCATCGTCTTGCGATAGGCATAGGCGTTCTCGCTGTCGGCATACCGCTCGCCGGTCGCCGACGAGGCGCCGTCGATATTGCTGCCGAAGAACACCTTTGTCGGGCTCGCCGGACAGAACGCCTGGCACAGCTGGGCCGGCGAGGCGTTGCGTGCCGTCAGCGGGAAATAGCGGCCGTCGCAGCTGCGCACGCAAAAAGCGGGGCCGGAGCCGGACGCCACGGGGCGCGGCGGCGGCGCGGGCTGCTGGTTCAGGCCGAACGGATCGGCGAAGAAACTGGCCTGCGGCGGCGCGGCGCGCTGCTGCTGTTTCTGGAAGCCGCCGAAAAACAAGTCGAACAGGCCTTCGGCGGACGCCGGGCGAGGGGTCGCCGCAACGAAGCCCGCGAGCGATGCGGCGGCAACAAGCATTATGCTCCGCCGCATGCGCTGAAAAAACAACTCGGTACGCAACGCTTACTCCACCCAGGCCCGAAATCCGCCGAGGCAAAGCGCTGCCTCGGCACGGTAACCTTAATGCGCGATGGTAAACGGGTGGTGACCGCCGGGGGCGGGCGTCAGAAAAGAAATGCGGCTGTTCGCACTCTTCCCGCGCGCTTTCTTACCTCGCCCCGCTTGCGGGGAGAGGTCGGATTCTCGCGTCAGCGGGAATCCGGGTGAGGGGAGTCTCCGCAAACGTTATGCTTCAGTATTCGTGGAGGGAGCCCCTCACCCCAACCCTCAGAGCGAGCTTTGCTCGTAGCGTCCCCGCGAAGAGCGGGGCGAGGGAGAAGAAAGGACGCACGCTCAGTCCTTCAAGAATTCGCCGGCCTTGTAGAGCGAGCGGAAGGGAATGCCGGCTTCGGCAAAGGCTTCGGTGGCGCCTTCATCGCGGTCGACCATGGTGAACACCAGCGCGATCTCGCCGCCGGCATCGCGCACCGCTTCCACCGCCTTCAACGCCGAGCCGCCGGTCGTGGTGACGTCCTCGACGATGACGATGCGCTTGCCCTGCAGGCTCTCGCCTTTCGCAAGACCTTCGACCGCGAGCTTGGCGCCGTGCTCCTTCGGCTTCTTGCGTACGAAGAACGCGGCGATCGGGTGGCCCTTGATCCAGGACAGCTGCGCGATCGCGCCCGCAAGCGGCACCGCGCCCATTTCCAGCCCGCCGATATAATCCAGCCCGTCGTCCTTCAGCGCCTCATAGGTCAGTTCCGCCAGAAGGGAAGCGCCTTCGGGATCGAGCATGGTCGGCTTGAGGTTGAAATAGAAATCGCTCTTGCGGCCCGAGGCCAGCGTGATTTCGCCGCGGCCGAACGAGCGCTTGCGGATGATCTCGGCGAGGCGGGCGCGGGAGGCTGATTTGGACAAGGCGGCTTTCTCTTTTCTGGGGCGGGCGCAATCTATCGGCGGACGGCCGCACATTCCAGAGCCGATGCTCCGCCGTCAACAGCGTGGAACCTCCTCCTTGTCGTCCCCGGTCTTGAGCCTGGACGACTCGGGGGAGGGATAGTTGTAAGCCCCCGCAGTTCCGGGCTACTGATTGAAAAAGCTTTTCGCGGGGGGATGACCAAAAAATGACCATCGAGCTCCACACCTGGAACACGCCGAACGGCCGCAAGATATCGGTCGCGCTGGAAGAGATGGGGCTGCCGTACAAGGTGTTCCCGGTCAACATCAGCAAGGGCGAGCAGATGGCGCCCGCCTTCCTCGCGATCAGCCCGAACAACAAGATTCCCACGATCGTCGATCCGGACGGCCCCGACGACAAGCGCGTCAGCGTGTTCGAAAGTGGCGCCATCCTGCTTTATCTCGGCGAGAAGACCGGTAAATTCCTGCCGAAACCCCTGGCCGGCCGCATCCCGGTCTATGAATGGCTGATGTGGCAGATGGGCGGCTTCGGGCCGATGCCGGGGCAGGTGCATCACTTCATCGCGCTGGAGAACGAGCAGGACCGCGCCTATGGCCTGAAGCGCTTCATGGCGGAGACGCGCCGGCTCTACGGCGTGCTGGATCGCCGCCTGGCGGATCATGAGTTCGTCGCCGGCCCCCTTTCGGTCGCCGACTTCGCCATCCTCGGCTGGGCCTGGCGCCACCCGCGCCACAAGGTGGAGCTGTCGGATTTCCCCCATGTCAAACGCTGGTACGAAACGCTGATGGCGCGCCCCGCCGTCAAGCGCGGTATGGAAGCGAAGCTGGATTGAGCCGGCTCCGGCGGTCCTCTCATGCGGATCGCAAGGGCGATCCAACCTCTCTCCACAAGCGGGGCGAGGTCAGGAAAACTAATGCGCCTCGTCCCAATTGTCCGCGGCCCGCGCATCGACATGCAGCGGCACCGACAGCAGCACGGCCGGGAAGGGCGCGTCCTGCATGACGTGCTGCACAACCGGCAACGTAGCGGCGACCTCGTCGTCGGGCACTTCGAAGATCAGCTCGTCGTGCACCTGCAGCAGCATCTGCGCCGAGAGTTTTTTCTCCGCGAGCGCGTCCTCCATCCGCGTCATGGCGCGGCGGATGATGTCGGCGGCGGTGCCCTGCAGTCGTGCGTTGATCGCGGCGCGCTCGTTGAAGGAGCGGACCGAGGCGTTGGACGCCTTGATATCCGGATAGTGACATTTCCGGCCGAACAGCGTTTCGACATAGCCATGGGTGCGGCAGAAATCCCGCGTCGAATCCATGTAGGCGCGGATGCCCGGGAAGCGCTCGAAATATTTCTTGATGTAGGCGGAGGCTTCCTCGCGGGCGATGCCGAGCTGGTTGGCCAGCCCAAACGCCGAGATGCCGTAGATGATGCCGAAATTGATCGCCTTCGCCCGGCGGCGCACCTCGCCCGGCATGTCCTTGATCGGCACGCCGAACATTTCCGACGCCGTCATGGCGTGAATGTCGAGCCCGTCGCGGAACGCCTGCTTCAGCACGGGAATGTCGGCGATCTCCGCCAGCAGCCGCAACTCGATCTGCGAATAATCCGCCGACACCAGCTTGTGGCCGGGCGAGGCGATGAAGGCGCGGCGGATCTTGCGGCCGTCCTCGGTGCGCACGGGAATGTTCTGCAGGTTCGGCTCGTTCGACGACAGCCGTCCGGTGGTGGTCGCCGCCAGCGCGTAGGTGGTGTGGACGCGATGGGTCTGCGGATGCACATAGGTCGGCAGCGCGTCGGTATAGGTCGATTTCAATTTCGAGACCTGCCGCCACTCCAGGATCTTCTTTGCGAAATCGTTGCCCGCTTCCGCGAGTTCGTCGAGGATCTGCGCCGAGGTCGACCACGCGCCGGTCTTGGTCTTGGTGCCGCCGGGAATTCCCATCTTGCCGAACAGGATGTCGCCGATCTGCTTGGGGCTGCCGACATTGATTGGCTCGCCGGCGATCTGCTGAAGCTCGGCCTCGACGCGCGCGGCGGTCTGGGCAAAATCGCCCGACAGCCGCGACAGCACCTGGCGGTCGATCGAGATGCCGCGCCGCTCCATCCGCGCCAGCACCGAGATCAAAGGCCGCTCCAGCGTCTCGTAGACCGCGTTCATGCGCTCGGCGACCAGCCGCGGTTTCAGGACGCGCCATAGCCGCATGATCACGTCAGCATCCTCGGCCGAATAGGCGGTGGCCTTGTCGATCGCGACCTGGTCGAAAGCCAGCTTGCCCTTGCCGCTGCCGGTCAACTCGCCATGGCTGATGGTGGCATGGCCGAGCCAGCGCTCGGCCAGCGCATCGAGGCCATGGGCGTTGCGGCCGGCGTCGAGCGCGTAACTCATCAGCTGCGCGTCGTCGTGGTTGCGCAAGGTGATGCCATGCTGGGCGAACATCACGGCATTGAACTTGATGTTGAAGCCGATCTTCAAAATCCCTTCGGATTCCAGCAGCGGCCGCAAAGCTTCGAGGGCTTCGCCGGTGCTGATCTGGTCCGGCGCCAGCCCGGCGTCGAACAGCCCGACGCCGTCGCCGGATTGCTTGTGAGCAAGCGGGACGTAGCAGGCGTCGTTGGGCGCCAGCGCCAACGCGATGCCCGACATCTCGGCCTGCATCGGATCGATCGAGTTCGCCTTGGCCTCCAGCGCAAAATGGCCGACATCATTCACCCGCGCGATCCAGGCTTTCAGTTCGGAGAGCGCGCGGATGGTCCGGTATTTGCCGCGGTCGATCCGCGTCTGGCGCGCTTCTTCGGCGCGCGCGGCGGCGAGTGCGTGCGGGGTGAGCACGACGTTGGATTTTTCCGGCTTTCCCTGGCCCCTGCTGACGGCAGGGGTGCTGCCTCTTGCGGCGGAGGGGGATGCAGCGGGCTCCTGGTTGCCGAAAAGGTCGCCTCCCGCCGCACGCGGGGGCGGCGGCGAGCCGGCCGACTTGCCGCTCGCCCCGCTTTTGTTGGCCGCATCCGCTTCCACATCCGCCGGATCGATTTGCGAATACTCGCTGACGCGACGGGTCAGGGTAGAAAATTCCATCGCCTTCAGGAACGCGATCAGCTTGCGGGCGTCGGGCTCGTGCACCGCGAGATCGGCAAGCGGCACGTCGAGCTTGACCTTGTCGTCGAGCAGCACCAG
>JBAUUA010001012.1:0-1999 GCA_049582465.1 Bradyrhizobium sp.
TGCCCGACGGCAACGCGCAGCGCCCCGGCGATATCGTCACCTCGATGTCGGGCCAGACCATCGAGATCATCAACACCGACGCCGAGGGCCGGCTGGTGCTGGCCGACGTGCTCTGGTACGTGGCGAAGAAATTCAAGCCGAAATTCATGGTCGACCTGGCGACGTTGACCGGCGCGATCATGGTGGCGCTCGGCACCGAACATGCCGGGCTTTTCTCCAACAATGACGAGCTGGCCGAGCGGTTGACCAAGGTTGGCCTCGAGACCGGCGAGCGCGTCTGGCGCATGCCGCTCGGTCCGGAATACGACAAGCAGATCGATTCGCAGTTCGCCGACATGAAGAACACCGGCGGCCGTCACGGCGGTTCGATCACCGCCGCGCAGTTCCTGCAGCGCTTCGTCGACGACACGCCATGGGCGCATCTCGACATCGCGGGAACGGCGATGGGCGCGCCGAAATCCGAAATCAACCAGAGCTGGGGCTCGGGTTATGGCGTGCGCCTCTTGAACCAGCTGGTCGCGGAGTATTACGAAGCCAAAAAATAGCTGGAATGGCAGGTCGCCGATGACGGAAGTGCTGTTTTACCATCTGCAGAACATGTCGCTCGAAAGCGTTCTGCCGCCTCTGCTCGAAAAATCGCTGGAGCGGGGCTGGCGGGTCGTGGTGCAGTCGACATCGCAGGAGCGCGCGGATGCGCTGGACGCGCATCTGTGGACCTATCGCGACGACTCGTTCCTGCCGCACGCCATTTGGCGCGCGAGCGATGCGAGCCGCGCCGGCGATGCGCAGGACCAGCCGATCGTGCTGGCGGTGGAAGAGGGCAATCCGAACGGGGCCCATGTCAGGTTTCTGATCGACAATGCCGCGCTGCCCGCCGACTCCCATGCCTATGAGCGGATGGTGCTGGTTTTCAATGGCGACGACACCGATGCGCTCGCCGCCGCCCGCGGCGCCTGGACCGACTGCAAGGCGCGTGGCTTCGAGGTCACCTATTGGCAGGCCGACGAGCGGGGCCGGTGGCAGCGGCGGGAATAGCGAGGTCCGGCAATTGATGATAATCTGCGGTTTCGGTGAGCGCGCTTGAGTCTAGCCACGGTCGTGCCGCAAAGTGATGGTGGGACAAGCGTTTATACCATTGGGGTGGGAAACCTTTTGATCGTGCGAGACAGCAACATCAGGCGAGGACGACTGCTGGCGCTGCTTGTGTTCGCGCCGCTGATCGCGGGCTGCGCGGGCGCGTCCGATATGCTGACGCGGGACGCCGAGTGGTTCTCGGGTCCGAGCAGGCTGTTCATCCGAAACATCCAGGCGCCGCCGCTGTCGCCCGACAAGCCGGTCACGGCGGAGGATCTGGTCACCGCCGAGGGCTATTGCCCGGGGATGGCGCCGCCCGCCGGCAGTCCCGCGGATGCCAACGCCGCCACCGCCGACGCCGCGGCTGGCGGGCCGGTCGTGCCCTCGACGTCAGGCACGGTGGCGCTGGGTCATACCGAATGCGACGTCGTGCGCGGCATCGGCGCGCCGGCCAGCGTCAGTCTCTCCAGCAGTCCGGGCGGCGAGCGGATGGCGGTCGTCACCTATCTGCAGGGGCAGCGCGCCGGAATCTATACCTTCACCGCAGGACGCCTGAGTTCGATCGAGCGCGCGCCGCAGGCGGAGGCAGCGCCGAAGCCGGCAAAATCCAAGGCCAAAAAGAAACCGGCGGCGACCTGATCTTGCTCCGTCATTGCGAGCGAAGGGAAGCAATCCACGCTTTCTTTCTTTGGCGGCTATGGATTGCTTCGCTTCGCTCGCAATGACGGGTGACAGTGCGAGATGAAGCGCCTCAGCTGGCGGCCTCGTCATATTCCGAACTCGCCGCCAGCCAATCTTCCTCGGCCCGCTGCAATGCGCCCTCGGCGCCGGCGCGCGCCTTGACGAGCTGGGCAGCCTGCTTCGGATCGCGCTTGAACAGGTCCGGCAGCGCCAGCGCGGTGTCGATCTTCGCGATGATGCCGTT
>JBAUUA010001013.1:0-2297 GCA_049582465.1 Bradyrhizobium sp.
GCCGAGCACGGCGTTGGCCTCGTGAATGATGCCTGGCACGCCGCAGAGCTTTGCCGCCAGCAGCGGCGGCAGCGTCGGATAGCCGCCGAAGCCGACCACGGCGGCGGGCTTCAGCCGCCGCATCAGATTGAGCGAAACCGCGGTGCCGGCGGCGAGCATCAGCCCGGTCTTTGCCAGCGACCACGGCGCGCGGCTGCGCACGGTGGCGCTCGGCACTACGTCGATCGTGTCCCTGGTAAACAATCCGCTGTAGCGCAGCGCACGCGAGTCGGTGGCAAGCCGCACGCGCAGGCCGCGCCGGATCAGTTCGACGCCGAGCGCCTCGGCGGGAAACAGATGGCCGCCGGTGCCGCCCGCGGCCAGCAGAATCAGAGGGGAAGTTGTGTCCATGGTTTCAAATCACCGGCCGCGCCGCCTTCGTCATTAGAGGCTGCTCCGGCAACAGTAAACCTCAGGAACTGAATCGAGCGCGGTAGTCTTGCGGCGTGGCGCCCAGCAGGCGCAGAAAACTGCGGCGCATCGTCTCCTCCGAGCCGAAGCCGCAGCGCCGCGAAATCCGCTTGATCGGCAGACGCGACTCGAGCAACGCCCGCCGCGCCGCCTCTACCCTGAGCCGTTCAACGGCGCGGCCGGGCGTCAATCCGGTCGCCTCCGCATAGTGCCGGCTGAAACTGCGCTGGCTCATTCCGGCCTGGCGCGCCAGCATTGCGAGCGAGATTTCATCGGCCAGATGCGCGTTGATCCATTCATGCAGCCTGCCGAATTCGTCCTCGGCCGATTGCAAGAACAGGGCGGTGCTGAACTGTGCCTGCCCGCCGGGACGCTTGAGAAAAACAACGAGATAGCGCGCTACCGCCAGCGCCATGGTACGGCCCAGATCCTTTTCCACGAGCGCCAGCGCCAGATCGATTCCGGCGGTCACGCCTGCCGATGTCCAGATCGGACCATCGCACACGAAGATCGGGTCAGATTCGACACGTACCGCGGGAAATTTTCGGGCAAACTCCGCACAGAGTGACCAGTGCGTCGCGGCGCGCCGCCCGTCCAGCAATCCCGTGGCGGCCAGCAGGAAGGCGCCGGTACAAACCGAGGCAACGCGCCGCGCCCGCTGCGCGCGCGCCCTGATCCAGTCGACCAGTACGAGGTCGGCAGCGGCCGCCTGAACGCCCTCGCCGCCAGCAATGATCAGCGTATCCAGTGGCGCGCCGATCGGTGGCAGCGGCCGCGCGGTAATTCCCAACCCCGCCGAGGCCGTGACATCCCCGCCTTGCGCCACGACGCAAAGCGCATAGGGCGGCGTGCCTCCCGATTCAACCGCGATATCGTTCGCCGTCGCAAATACCTGCAGCGGGCCGGAAACATCCAGTAGCTGCACCGACGGAAAAGCGATGATCTCTATCGCGCGGTGAACATCTGGAGGGGATTTCGGGGGTTTCGGCATCTTGCATCGGAAAGTGGCGGGCCAAGCCGGGATTGTCCACTCTTCCAGGCCCGGTTCCACCTGACGGGAAAACCACGGCGGCCGGAAACGAACCGCCGCGCGCGTGAAAGCCACCGGCCGCTGGCTTGGCAAGAACCGAGGGACAATTGGCAATCCCCGCGATGCCCACCCTCCATATCAGTCCAGACGATACGGGATCGGTTGGCGCCCATGCCACCGGTCATATCGCCGTCCAGTTTCACTTGTCCGTCCAGGAGAGCACGATGACGACACTTACCATGACCAAAACCGCGCCGCCCGAGTGGCTGTTGGCCTTTTGGAAAGAGATCGACGACAAAACCTTCGGAAAGGGCTTCGATTGCTTTGTGAAGGATGCCACTTGCCGCCTCGGCGTCGCGGAATGGAACGGGCGCGAGACTATCCGTGAAAATCTGCGCGCCTTCATCGATACCGGCTTCACCGCCCATCACGACGTCACCGAATATTGGGATGGCGGATCGATCAAGATCTTTCGCGGCATCGTCAGGATGACGCCCGACGACACCAGCAAGCCGGCCGTAAGGCCCGTGATGACCCACTTCTTCTACATGGACGAAACCGATCCGACGAAGGTTCGCGGCTGGATCGGTTCGGTCGGCCCGATCGCATTCTAGCGCGAAATCCTAGGCGTAACTGCGCACCGCGTTGGCGTCGCCGATCGATTCCATTTCGGTGCGCGGCCGCTGCCTTGTCAGCGCCAGCATCATGCCGATGCCGTAGGCCAGCGAGACCATCGACGAGCCGCCATAGGAGATGAACGGCAGCGTCATGCCCTTGGCGGGGATCAGCTGCAGATTGACCGACATGTTGATCGCGG
>JBAUUA010001014.1:0-3123 GCA_049582465.1 Bradyrhizobium sp.
TGCCCGACGCTGGCGCTGAAGATCGCCGGCGCGCTCGCTTCTTCCGGTCTTGCCGCGAACCGGCTGGAGCTCGAAATCACCGAGGCGGTGCTGATCCGCGACGACGAGACCGCGCTCGCCATCCTGCACCAGCTCCGCGCCATCGGCATCCGCATCGCGCTGGACGATTTCGGCACCGGCTATTCCTCGCTGAGCTATCTGAAGCGCTTCCCGTTCGACAAGATCAAGATCGACCGCTGCTTCGTCAGCGACATCGCGGAAGTCGACGGCTCCTCCGTCATCGTGCAGGCGGTGGTGAATATCGCCGCCGCCCGCAACATGACCACGACGGCGGAAGGCGTCGAGACCGCGGAGCAGAGGGAAATGCTGCGCGCGCTCGGCTGCACCGAGATGCAGGGCTATCTGTTCAGTGCCGCCAAACCGGGCCCCGAAGTGCGGCGCCTGTTCGGCCGGCGCGAGCAGATGACGTCGGCGGTGGCCTGATTTCCAGGGCGTTTTCGAGCGAAGCGGATACCGGTTCGCGCAAGGAAAACGCGTCAAAAAGAGAACTACGCCGCCAGCCGGCCGCGATTGTTTTCAGCCAATATCGGACGGATCAGACGGCCGAAGCGTTCGGCCTCCTCGTCATGCAGATAGCCGGACAGACAGAACGAATGGCAGCCGGCGTCGATGAATTGCTGCAGCGTGCCGGCGCATTGCGCGGGATTGCCGACCACGGCGATGCCGGCGCCCGGCCGCACCTTGGTGATGCCGGTCCATAGATGCGGCAGCAGGAGGTCGCCGTGCTCGCGCGCGAGCTCCTGCACGCGCCGGTTGGCTTCGGACTTGTTATAGAGCGTCTTCATCTCCTGCTTCTGCCGCTCGCTGGCGTCGCGCACCAGGACGTCGGCGGCCTCCCAGGCATCCCGTTCGTCCTCGCGGCAGATCACCTGCAGCCGCATGCCGAAGCCGATGGCGTTTTCGCGGCCATGAGCCTTGGCCATTTCCTTGATCTCGGCGATATTCGCTGCGATCCGTTCCGGCAGGTCGCCCCAGAACAAATGCACGTCGGAATGCTTCGCCGACATTTCCCAGGCTTGGCGCGAGCCGCCGCCGAGATAGAATTTCGGGAACGGCTGCTGCAGCGGCCGCGGCCGGATATGCGCGCCGGACAGCGTGTGAAACTTGCCCTCGAAATGTACCGGCCCGCGCCCGGTCCACAGCGCCTTGAGGATCGAGACCTCCTCCTCCATCAGCGCGTAGCGCTCTTCCTTGGCGTAACGCACGCCCTCGCCTTCGACCTCGCTTTCGTTCTGGCCCGCGATCAGATTGATGCAGATGCGCCCGCCCGACATCTGGTCGAAGGTCGAGATCATCTTCGCCAGCAATACCGGATTGATGTAGCCGGGCCGGGCCGCGATCAGCGGCTTTATCTTCGACGAACGCGCCGCCATGAAGGCGCCGGTGATCCAGGCCTCCCAGCACACCGAGCCCACCGGGATCAGCAGATACTCAAAACCAGCCTTCTCCGCCGCCTGCACCACGCGGTCGCACAATTCGGGCGACCCCGGCACCTGGGCCTCGGGCACGCCGTAGGCCGTGGTGTCGCCGTGCGTGGGCAGATACCAGCCGAATTCCAGCGGACGCATGAACTTTTCTCCTTGAAGGCGGCTTCGCCGCGCAGGTTTCCTCAAGGAGCCAGTTTACAAGCTGCGCCGGACGGAACAATCACCTCCGCGCCGGCGGTGGGCGATGCGACGGTTGTATCGGACGGAAATCAGAGAAAAATGGGCGAGGGAGGTCTCATTTTGCCCGCGACAACCGCTCGCGATAGGCCGTCATTCCCAGGCGGACATCCCGGTCTTCGACCCATTCCCCGCCCTCGTCCATGACGCCCGCCTCCAGCATCGCCGCGGCGCACGGCCAGTGCAGCTCGACCCAGCGCGGGATTTCGGCCTCCGGCATGCGGCTGCGGCGGCAGATGCGCTCGGCCATCTCGCGGGCCAATGGCTCGATGTTGGAGGTCATGATCTGGAGGTCTTGGTATTGGAGGTCCCGGGATTGGTCGTCAACTGCCGGGGTTCCGGCCGAAAACCGATCTATCCGGGGACATTGCCCAAAGCAGGGCAATCGGGTAGATGAACCCCTAACGCACCCGTAGCTCAGCTGGATAGAGCGTTGCCCTCCGAAGGCAAAGGTCACACGTTCGAATCGTGTCGGGTGCGCCAGTCCCGCATGGTCCGTTCCGGACACATGGGAGGTGGCGCATCGCCTTGATGCCGCCCTTGCCGTTTCCCCAATCGTGCGGGATCAGGCCTTCGCCGAAATCTCGGTCGCCGTGACCAGCACGACATCGCCGTCGAGAATGGGCTTTGCGATGCCGAAGAAGCGCGCCACAACTTCCGAATTATTGTGGGCGTCCATCGCCGCCTGGTCGACAAACCGCTCATAGGTGGTGAAGACGCTGGGGTCAGCCGGATCCTGCGACACGAAGAAACCAATGGTGTTCGGTTCGTTGAGGCGGACGTTGTCGGCGACCGCGAGCAAGGCGCGGCGCATGGTCTCTTCCTGACCCTTTCTGGCACGAATGACGGCGGTGATAGTCAACATCTCGAAGCGCTTTCCATGATAGGCTTTTGCGATACCGACCGCCGATGCGATTCGGCGTCGTTGCGGCGGGCCGACGGGTGGCCATGGCAGCGCTCGCCGGATGATGCCTGCAACCCAGGCCGCGCCGCGGGCGAGAAAGCGAAGCCTAAGTGAGCGAACGACTTGAGATGCTGAAAAAGGCGCGCGAGCGCATGGCCGACGAGCGCGATGCTTTCGCAAAAACCCTTGCCGCGCCGTTCGACCGCGACAAGG
The DNA here is from genome assembly GCA_049582465.1 of Bradyrhizobium sp. Lineage (GTDB taxonomy): Bacteria > Pseudomonadota > Alphaproteobacteria > Rhizobiales > Xanthobacteraceae > Bradyrhizobium. The sequence goes on from JBAUUA010001014.1 coordinate 2,842, forward strand.
CCGAGCGGGCACGGCTCAAATTCATCGAGACCCAGGTCCTGATCGACGCCATCGATCGCGCCATCGCCGGCGAGCCGTCGGGGCCCGGCGCGGCGTGAGCCGTTCCGTGCGCGATCAGCCCCCGCAGCAGGCCGCCTTCCCCGCCGCCAGCGTATACTGGTCGCGCAGCCGCAGCCAGTCCATCGGGTAGGGCAAGCCCTCTTCGTGGCGCCCGAGCGGGGTCAGGTCGAGATAGTGATAGGCGGCGTTCATCATGTCGAGGCCGCGGGCGAAGCAGGAATA
>JBAUUA010001015.1:0-2781 GCA_049582465.1 Bradyrhizobium sp.
GTCACGGATACCGGCTGCGGGTTCACCAGCCTCTATTTCCGCGCGTTCCCGAGCCATGCCATCGAACTTGCATCCGTTTATCTCGACCGCCACGTGGCTGATGTTCTCAGCCTCGCGGGCGATGTGAAGCCAAACCCGCAGCAGAAGCAGGATCTGGCAGCCTTTATCCATCTCTGCGGCGCGGGTCCGGCCACCGCTTACGCACGCCGTCACTTTCAGATGATGGCCGGCGAGCGGTGCGGCGATCATCTCGTTGCGGCCTATCTCTCCAGGGTCAACGCGATGAAGCGGCAGTTCTTGCGCCTCTCAGCCGATGGCAGCAATTAGCTCGGCTGGCGTAGCCCGGGTGAGCGAAGCGACATCCGGGACACTCTGACGCCTCAAAAAGATTTGAGAGCGTCGAGGTCGTGCGGAATGCGCGTCGCACCCTATCTACGGTCAAAGAGGACGTCGTCCTCTGTCTGCGATGAGAGGACCAATCATGATGACGACCAGACTCGCGATTGTCACGCTCGTGGCTGTGGGGTTGGCGGCTACGCCCTTGGCCGCGCAGGCGAAGAAGCACAAGCACCTGAGGCACTACATCTCGACCACGCAATCCGAAAGTCCAGGGCTGTCAGAGAGTCTGACAACGCCAAATTACGGCAGATCCGGATCTACTGTCGGAACGGTCACCGCTCCGTCGGTGGGATCGTATAATTGGCCGTCGGTAGGCGTGACAAACGCAGTCCCCACCTGGAACAACACCAATCCTGGCATACGCAGGTAAAGCTCGTAAGGATGGGTGGCGCGACTTGTCCGCCGTAGCTCACAGAGCGAAGGTGGAAGCGATACCCATCAAGTGCAATTTGCAGGCAAGACCGATTTCGCGAAGTCCCCAACCTGTCTTGCGGACCTTTCTCGCAGCGCCGTCTGCTCTTCCCGACAGGTCTCCTCAAGGAGTAGGCTTGCGCCTCGAACAGAAGACTGGCCTTCACCCCGGGGGATCACCATGAACGGCAACCGCTATTACGGCGTCCGCGTCGAGGGCGCGAAATACGGCGTGGGCTTCGGCTCGGCGCTCGCGATTGCGATCTCCTATACCAACCACCATTCGATCCTGTGGGCGATCATCCACGGCATCCTGGGCTGGCTCTACGTAATCTATGTCGCGCTGTTCGGCTGATCGCAGGCCCGTAACCCATGACCATCATTGGTTATGGATTCCGGGCTCGCGCTGCGCGCGCCCCGGAATGACGAGTGAACGTAGCCGGCAGTCGGTCAGCGAACCGAGCGAGTGGTTTCGGTCCGAGTTGATGCGGCCGTTGCGGTCGTCAGTTTGGTCCGCGGTGTAAGCACGCTCAGCTGATGCGGCGAGGCCGCGGAGGTTGGCACCGGCGCCTGTTGCCGGACATTCGCGGCGCCCAGCACCTGAGCCTGCACCGCCGATATCGGCAAACCCGTCGCTTCATAGGTCGGCAATTCCGCCGCGAAGCCGGCCGTGCCGCCCGCCATTGAGATCACGGCGGCGGCGGCGATGGAAAGGTAAGTCTTCTTCACAGGTGTTCTCCTCATGGGATTTGAACCCAACCTAAGGCCCTTTTGCTGCATTGCAATAGTTCATCGCCGCATTGCAACAATGCAGTTCCGCGCATCATTAATCCGTGAGATTCCATCCTGTTAGGACACGGCGGAGGGGCTGACCGCCATCCCGGGCGCGCTTGACCGTCGTGTGATCGACCTGCATTTTGGCTGGTAGCCCCGGGTCGTCCCGGCGGCCCCAAGGGCATCGGATGTTGCTTCGGCTCACAGCATGAGCGTGATTTCCATCCAGTCGCAGGTCGCCTTCGGCCATGTCGGCAACAGCGCCGCGGTGTTTCCGATGCAGATGCACGGCATCGACGTCATCGCGGTGCCGACAACGCTTTTGAGCAACCGGCCGGGTTACCCGACCATCCGTGGCCGGGTGCTCGATGCGCCGCTGGTCGCCGATCTCCTGCTCGGGGTCGAGGAGCGCGGCGCGCTCGACACATGCGAAATGATCCTGTCGGGCTATCTCGGCTCGCCGGAGATCGCCGCCGTGGTCGCGGATTTCGTCGCGCGGGCCAAGGCGCGCCATCCGAAGCTCCTTTATTGCTGCGATCCCGTGCTCGGGGATCGCGACCGCGGCCTGTTCGTCCACGCCGACATCCCGCCGCTGGTGCGCGATCGTCTCAGCCCGCTTGCCGATATCATCACCCCCAATCATTTCGAGTTCGAATCTCTCTGCGGGGCGAAGGCCACGACATCAGGTCAAATGATCGAAGCGGCACAGGCCCTGCTGACGCGCGGTCCATCGACGGTCGTCGTCACCAGCGCCGAACTCAGAGGTAAGCCGGACGGCGAGATCGAGACCCTCGCCGTCGAACGCGCCAACGCCTGGCGCGTGCGCACGCCGAAACTGCCCATCAGCCCGAACGGGACCGGCGATCTGTTCGCCGCGCTATTCGTGTCCGCGCGTGTTTCGGGATCGGACACGCCGGATGCGCTTGCGCATGCCGCTTCCGCCATCTTCGCGGTGCTGGAGCACACCGCGATCACGTCGATGCCGTGCATCTGCATCGGAAAGACCGCGGCGCTGTTGCCGACATGGCCGAAGGCGACCTGCGACTGTATTGAAATGACACTCGTGCGGTGGGCTGAATGAGCGGGTTCCATCCCCCGTGAGTTAACACATTGGTGATTTCTTTGCGGTCATTTTCACGGCTTCATTCAACAGGGAGGCACCATGTCTGACGTCACCATTCCCGGCGGCAAGATTCG
>JBAUUA010001016.1:0-3560 GCA_049582465.1 Bradyrhizobium sp.
CCGCCGAGCGATCGACCTTGGTCGGGTCCTTGCCCGAGAACGCGCCGCCGCCATGCGGCGCATAACCGCCATAGGTGTCGACGATGATCTTGCGTCCGGTGAGGCCGCAATCGCCGTCGGGTCCGCCGACCACGAAATTGCCGGTAGGGTTGACGAGGAAGTCAGAGTTCTTCTGCGGCATCCAGCCCTTCGGCAAGGCCGATTCAACCGCGGTCGAAATCATATCCTTGATCAGGCCGGGCGAGTATTTCTTGTTGTTGCGGCTCTTCTCGTTGTGCTGGGTCGAGACCACGACCTTGGTGCAGCCGACCGGTACGCCGTTGACGTATTTCACGGTGACCTGGCTCTTGGCGTCGGGCTGCAGGTCGGCGAGCTGGCCGTTGCGGCGCTTCTCCGACAGCACCTTCAGGATCCTGTGCGCGAAGAAGATCGGCGCGGGCATGAAGGAGCCCTTCTCGTAGACTTCGCTCTCGGTGCAGGCATAGCCGAACATCATGCCCTGATCGCCGGCGCCCTCTTCCTCGCCGCTCTTCTTTTTCTTGGCATCGACGCCCATCGCGATGTCGGGCGACTGGCCGTGCAGCAGCACCTCGATGTCGGCGCCATGGTAGGAGAACCCGTTCTGGTCGTAGCCGATATCCTTGACCACGCTGCGGGCGATATGGCTGATCAGTTCGCGGTCGACCACCGAGACGCCGTGGATGTCGCGGAACAGCTGGCCGCGGCCTTCGCCGGCGATCACGATCTTGTTGGTCGTGCACAGGGTCTCGCAGCCGAGCCTGGTGTTGACCAGGCTGTCGTCGGCGATGCCGAGCTTGACGTCCTTCTCGAGAAAAGCGTCGAGGATGGCATCGGAGATTTGATCCGAAACCTTGTCCGGATGACCCTCGGAAACCGACTCACTGGTGAAGAGATATGACGCGCGCATCAAACCAAACCCCTTTTCCGCCAGACCCCCGGCGGTCCTTTCATGATGTGTCCTGAAATGTCAGTCCCGACGGCGCGAGATGACGTAGGATTCGTCGTAAAACCAGAGCCCGTTATGCTTGCGCAGAACCTCTCTGACGGCATCGAGATAACGGCCGCTTTGGGTCATTTCCGTCAACCGGTCATCTTCTATCTGGGCGACATACACCGCCGCGTTCCATGCTGCAAAGGCCGTCGAGGTTCCGATCGAGCCGGTGACCTCGTTGGGCAACGCTTCCATATCATAACGGAAGATCGAACGGTTATCGGCATAGGCATTAAAGTTAAGGTCGCGTGCCGCCGATCCCAGCTCGTATTTCACCGCGCGCAATAGCTCATGACGGCTCACGGCGAAAGGATTTTCTCCGGGCCAGACCGCCTGGATGATCTCCATGCCGGGATCCTGCCCATGGGAGTGAATTCCGATCAAGCGGCCCCCCGCCCGCAGCGCCCGCGCCAGCGGCGCTATGATGCGTTTGGCGCGGAAATTCACAGAAGATTTAGCCCGGTAGGGCTGGGAAGCGATAATCAGGTCGAAATTGGCCTCGGTTTTGCCGGCCCGCGGGATGATCTGGTCCAGCAAAAACCGGTGGTCCTCCCGGTACAGCACGATGGCCACCGGGCGCTCATAGACCGGCATGCCCGAGCGGGGGCTGACATTGGCCCGCCAGTTCTGCTCCAGAAACGGCTTGAGTTCGGCGATTTGGACCTCGAATTCGCCTGAAGAGGCCCCGCGCAGGGGCACTTCATGCCAGATCATGCCGGCCGCTGCCGCCGGCGAGACCGGGGTCAGCCAGGGCGCCTCGGCGTAATACATGTTGGTCAGCACGAAAACGGTAGCCGGATGCTCAAACAGCCGGTCCGGCACCTTTTCGAGCGTCAGCCGGACGTCCTCCAGGCTGAGTTCCTTGCCGGCGATATAGAACGGCATATGGGGAAAACGGCCATGCATCGAGCGCATCACCCGCGCCAGCACGGTGCCGTCGCCGACGCCGGCGTCGAACACCCGCAGCGCCGGCGGACGGGGGTGGATGCTGCCGAGTTCCAGCCCGACCCGCTCGGCGATCACCCGCTTTTCGCTGCAGGTGTGGACGAACAGCAGGTATTTCTGCCGGTTCTCGAAAAACCGGAAATTGCCCCTGGGATCACGCTTTTCGGGCGGGACCTGCAGGCCGCGCGGCGGCGCCACCCCGCCCGGCATGGCGGCCGCGATATAGGCCTGAATGCGGTCCAGCGTGTCGATCGTGATGCGTTTGCCCTCGCGCAGGCGGTGCACCAGCTTGCCGTCATTGACCGCCCGCCGGCCGAAGGTCGATTCGGCCATATCCGCCTGGCGGCAGAATTCCGTGATCTGGCGAAGGATCTCGTCGTTCTTCATGGAGGCCTTGAGGGTGGGACGGCGCGTGGGCAGCGGCGGCCGGGGTGCCTGTCCTACCATCATCTGCCCACCCTGGGAATGCGCGCCTTGAACCCATGGAGCGTCGCCCGCAACAAACTCGTGGATGCCCCCTTTCCGTCATTGCGAGCGAAGCGAAGCAATCCATTTCGCCGCGCAAAGAAAAAAATGGATTGCTTCGTCGCTGCGCTCCTCGCAATGACGAGGTGACCCGATTTCCAAGGCCTGATTTCATGCGCCGCTTTTTTCCGACGGGAGCGTTGATCGTTGCAGCGGCATGGTCGCTTATCGCCGCGCCCGTGCCCGCCTCCGCGCAATCCAACGCGCAGCTCGGGCCGCTCTGCACCAGCGAGGGCACGCCGGCCGACAGGCAGATCGAAGCCTGCAACAAGATCCTGGCGCTGAAAGTGTTCTCCGGCGAGAAGCTGGCGACGATCTATTTCTGGCGAGCGGTCGGCTGGAACAAGAAGGGCGATTACGCCAGGGTCATCGCCGACACCACAGAGGCGTTGCGCCTGACGTCCAATCAAGCGCTCTACAACATGCGCGGCTCGGCCTATTACGACAAGGGCGAATACGACATCGCCATCGCCGATTTCAACGACGCGCTCAAGCTCGGGCCGCCCAACGGCAGCATCTTTCACAACCGCGGCAATGCCTTCCGCTCCAGGCACGACTATCCGCGCGCGATCGCCGACTATGACGAGGCGATCCGGCTGATCCCGAACAGCGCCTATTCGTACCAGAACCGCGGCGCGGCCAGGCAGGCGCTCGGCGATCTCGATGGCGCGCTCGCCGATATCAACGACGCCATCAGGTTCGATCCGGCCCTGCCCTCGCCGCTGATCAACCGCACGGTGATCTGGCGTGCCAAGGGCGACTTCGACCGCGCGATAGCTGACGCCACCGAGGCCATCCGACTGGTCAAGGCCAGGGCGCCGGCGAATGTCATGACGCCGCCGGGCAGCGTGCTGATCTCGGCCTATATCCAGCGCGGCCTCGCCTTTGAGGCCAAGGGCGATTACGCGCACGCGAGGGAGGACTTCAATGCCACGCTCGAAGGCGTGGCCTCGGATGCGGGCAGCAAGGCCAACCAGGCCACCGCGAAGGCGCGGCTGTCTTTGCTGAGCGACCCGGCTGCACCCGCTCCGCCCCGCGACGCGCCGCCGGCGCCGTCAGGCCAGCCGCAGACGGCGAC
>JBAUUA010001017.1:0-3761 GCA_049582465.1 Bradyrhizobium sp.
GCGAATGGCGGGCCGGCGTGACGCCGGCCGACAAGATCGCCCGCATCGAGGATCTGAAGCGCGGCGGCCACAGGGTGCTGATGGTCGGCGACGGCCTCAACGATGCGCCATCGCTCGCCGCGGCGCATGTCTCGATGTCGCCGATCAGCGCCGCACATCTGAGCCAGGCCACCGCCGATCTGGTCTTCCTCGGCAAGCCGCTGGCACCGGTGGTCGCGGCCGTCGATCATGCGCGCAAGGCGCTGTCGTTGATGCGACAGAACCTGTGGCTCGCGGTCGGCTACAATTTTCTCGCGGTTCCGATCGCGATCAGCGGCGTGGTGACTCCCCTGATCGCGGCAGCGGCGATGTCCGGTTCCTCCGTGCTGGTGATGCTCAACGCGCTTCGCGCCCGGCGCGTGGCGAAGGGGAGAGCGTAGTGGAAGTGATGGTCATTCTGGTGCCGCTGGCGCTTGGCCTCGGCCTCGCCGGCCTGCTCGCCTTTCTCTGGTCGCTCAAGAGCGGCCAGTATGACGATCTCGAGGGCGCGGCCTGGCGCGCCATTGCCGACGACGAGCCGCCGCAGGAGAAGCCGGCCGAGTGAGTTGATCCCTGGCGGGCAGGCTCCGGTGTAACAAGACGGGATTGTGTGCGAATATCCGGAGGGGCGAGGGCCATTCGGACAAAGCATGCTCAACGATCGGAACACGCTGTCGCCCCTAGGCATGGGATCGCCGAGTAGAAGCTTGCCCGGCCAGGTCGTGCTGGTGCTGCAAGGGGGCGGCGCGCTCGGGGCTTATCAGGCCGGCGTCTATCAGGCGCTGCGTGAGGCGGGAATTGAGCCGGACTGGATCATCGGCACCTCGATCGGCGCCATCAATGCCGGCCTGATTGCCGGCAACGCGCCGCAAGACCGATTGCCGCGGTTGCGGGAATTCTGGAAGCGGATGGAACAGCGCCCGGTACCAAGCTTTGCTGGTGGCATGCCAGGAATCAGCGAACAGCTGTCCTACTGGTCGACGCTCACGCAGGGCATTCCCGGTTTCTTCAAACCCTACCCGCTTGCCCATGCCGGCGCCGATTTTCCGCTCGGCGCCGACCAGGCGGGCTATTATTCCACCGAACCGCTCGAACGGACGCTCGGCGAGCTCGTCAATTTCGATCTGGTCAATCGTGGAGCGCCTCGGCTGACCGTGGGTGCTGCCCATGTTCGCAGCAGCATGATGCGATATTTTGACAGCCGTGACGGCGCGCTTGGCGTGAAGCACATCATGGCGTCGGGCGCGCTGCCACCGGCGTTTCCCGCCGTTCGAATCGACGGCGAGCTGTACTGGGACGGCGGCATTCTGTCGAACACGCCGACCGAAGCGGTGTTCGACGATAATCCGCGCAGGGACTCGCTGATCTTCGCCGTCAACATGTGGAATCCGTCAGGCCCCGAGCCGACCACGATGGCCGAAGTGCTGAACCGGCAGAAGGACGTCCAGTACGCGAGCCGCATCGACAGCCACATCGCGCGCCAGCAGCAGACCCATCGGCTGCGGAATATCATCAACCAGCTCGCCGCCCGGATACCCGAGGCCGAACGAGACAGCAAAGCCGTGCGGGAGTTGACGGGCTACGGCTGTTCGACCCGGATGCATGTGGTGCGGCTGCTGGCGCCGCAGCTCGATCGCGAGAACCACACCAAGGACATCGACTTCAGTCCGTCCGGCATCCGGCAGCGATGGGACGCCGGGTATGCCCATACCAGGGCGGTGCTCGATCGTTCGCCGTGGGACGGGGAGTTTGATCCGCTGTCCGGGGTCATCTTGCACGAACAGCTGGAGATCATGCCTGCGGCGAAGTGATGCCTGGCGACTGCATCGGCCGGAGCTTCGGTTCTGGTTGAAATAGAACCGAAGCTCCGGATTTTTGTTTTGACGCGTTTCCTTCACGCGAACCGGTATCCACTTCGCTCGAAAACGCTCTAGGAAGACAGCGCCTTCCGGTAGAGCGCGTTGTAGCAGGCCGCTGAAATGTCCCAGCTGAACGAGCGCGACATCGCGCTGCGCCGCATCGAGTTGAGGCGATCCTTCGCCATGAAGGTCGCGAACGCGCGCCTGACGCCGCCGAGGAACGACTCGGTCGAGGGACGGTCGAACAGGAAGCCGGTTTCGCCGTCGGTGATGGTTTCAGCCAATCCGCCGGTCTGGTGACCGATCGGCAGCGATCCGAATTTTTGCGCGTACATCTGGCTCAGCCCGCACGGCTCGAAGCGCGACGGCATCAGGGTAAAATCGCTGCCGGCGAAAATCCGCCGGGCCTGTCCGTCGTTGAAACCGATGGCGACGCCGATCGCGTCCGGCCGGCGGCGGTGTGCGTCGACCAGCGCCTGCTCGATGTCCGGCTCGCCGCTGCCGGTCACGATGATCTGTCCCCCGCTCTCGATGATCTCGTCGGCGGCGGCCAACACGAGATCGACGCCCTTCTGATGAACCAGACGGGCCACGAGACCAAAGATCGGTCCGCGCGACAGCGCGAGGCCGAATTGCTGGCGGACATAATCCGAGTTTGCCTGCTTGCCTTCCCAGTCGCCAGGAGCAAACGGCTGCGCCAGTTGCGCGCAGACCCGCGGGTCCCAGCTTTCGTCGATGCCGTTCAATATTCCGGTCAGCTGCGCGGCGTCGGAGCGGCGACGCAGCAGGCCTTCGAGCCCGCAGCCGAGTTCCGGCGTGGTGATCTCCTTGGCATAGGTCTCGCTGACTGTCGTCAGATGCGAGGCGTAGATCAGGCCGCCCTTGAGAAAGGACAATTTGTCGTAAAATTCGAGGCCTTCGATGTGGAAGGAGTCTTCCGGTGCGCCGATCCGCCGCAGCGACTCCTTGGGAAACAGGCCCTGATAGGCGAGGTTGTGGATGGTCAGGATGGTGGGAAGCCTGATGTTCTTCCACGCGAGATAGGCGGGCACGAGGGCTGCCTGCCAATCATTGGCGTGAACCAGGTCGGCTGCCCAGTTCTTGTCCAGACTGCCTGCCGCCAGTTCAGCCGCGACCGAGGCAAATCGGCCGAAGCGGATATCATTGTCCGGCCAGTCGCGGCCGGAGGTGTCGCCATAGGGGTTGCCCGGGCGGTCGTAAAGTTGCGGGCAGAGCAGTACGTAGACGGGCAGGCCGTCCCGGGTCGCCGCCAATCCCACCATGCAGGCCGGCATTTCCGCCATCGCCGGGCATTGGCCAACGATTTGAATATGCGTGAATTGTTCGACGACGTCGCGATAGCCGGGGAGCAGGATCCTGACGTCGGTCCAGAGCCGCAGCGCCCGGGGCAAGGCCGCCGAAACGGCCGCGAGGCCGCCCACCCGGATAAAGTCGTCCATCTCGGTGGTGACGAACAGAACTCTCAAAAGTGCCCTCGTTCCCCGCGCTGGCGTAAATTGATGCAAGAACGATTCCAGTTTTCTCTTCTGGGTTGAGCCGGGACCCGGGCGGGCTTCCGCCAGAGTCGTAACGGTTCGTCAGGGAAGTGCTTCCCCGGCCGGGCCGCGCAAGTTAGGGTCACGCCGCGGCTCGGTGCGTGCGGGCTGGAGGGAGTTCTCGACCAATGACGTTAGCGGCAAACGATGAGGCTAATTTGACAAAGAGCTTCGCAGGTCTTCGCGTACTGGATTTTTCGACCACGATCGCCGGTCCGCATTGCACCCGGATGCTCGCGGACATGGGGGCGGAGGTCATCAAGATCGAGACGTTCGAGGGTGAGACGATGCGGACCCGGCCGCCGGTCCGCAACGGCTGCTCCACCGC
>JBAUUA010001018.1:0-1974 GCA_049582465.1 Bradyrhizobium sp.
GAGAAGCAGTACCAGGGCCGGCACCGCCGGACGCCTGCGATACGCACGCCCAGGTGTTCGGCCCCGCGTCGCGCTTTCCCTATGCGGACGACCGCAGCTACACGCCGCCGGACGCGCCGCTGGAAAAATATCTGGGCATGCTCGATTCGATCGGCTTCGCACGCGGCGTGCTGGTGCAGGGCAGCGCGCACGGCCGCGACAATTCGGCGATGCTGGATGCGCTGGCGCAGCGGCCGGACCGCTTGCGCGGGGTCGCCGTCGCGGATGCCGACGTCGCGCCGTCGGTCTTGCGCGAATGGCATCGGATCGGCGTGCGCGGTTTGCGCTTCAACCATTTCTTCCGCGACGGCCAACTGCACTATCGCGGCGGCGTGCCGCTTAAGGCCGCCGAGACGCTCGCGCCCGTGATGGCCGAACTCGGATGGCACCTTCAGCTCTGGATCGACGTCAAGGACCTGCCCGAGACGATACCGGCGCTGAAAGCGCTAGGCCTGCCTGTCGTGATCGATCACATGGGCCGCACCGACGCCCGCGCCGGTACGGGAACGGCGGGCTTCCAGAGCCTGCTGCGTGCGGTCGGCGACGGCTGGTGTTGGGCGAAATTGTCCGGCGCCCATCGCCTCAGCCGGAACGCGCCTGATTATCCCGATGCGCGCCCGTTTCATGAGGCGCTGGTAGCTGCCAACCCGGAACGGCTGGTGTGGGGCGGCGACTGGCCGCATCCGCGCGTCGAGGACGAGATGCCCGATGCCGGGCACCTGTTCGAGCTATTCCAGATGTGGACGCCGGATATGCCGACGCGGCACCGTATCCTCGTGGCCAATCCCGCAAAGCTCTATGGTTTTTCGAACTGAAAGTTCCGCAGCGATGTCCGTCAACAACAAGCGTGTGTTCTACGTCAAATATCTCGCCAACGAGATCTATGCCGACATCCTGCGCGCGCGGCCCGACGTGCGGCTCGACCGGCTCGAAAACGAGAGTCCAGAGGCCGTTTCGGCCCCGATCCTTTCCGCCGCGCATGCCTATCAGATCGGCGCAGCGCGCGATGAGCTCGCGCCTCATTTCCACGTCCATGCCGACCTGTTGCGGCGCGCGCCGAACCTGTTGATCGTCTCGAGCAACGGCGCGGGCTACGACCCCGTCGATGTCGAGGCCTGCACGGCGGTGGGCGTGCTGGTGGTCAACCAGTCCGGCGGCAACGCGCATTCGGTGGCCGAACATGCGCTCGGGATGCTGCTGACGCTGTCGAAGCGCATCATCCAGGCCGACCGCGCGCTGCGGCGGCAGGCGAATGTGGATCGCAACGCCCTGATGGGCACGGAAGTGCAGGGCAAGACCATCGGCATCGTCGGGCTCGGCAATGTCGGCCGCCGCATCGCCGCGCTTTGCCGCGGCCTGCTCGGCATGAACGTTTTGGCCTACGATCCCTATCTGTCGGCGACCGAGATGGCCGAGCGCGGCGGCGAAAAGGTTACGCTGGATGATCTGCTGCGCCGCTCGGACTACGTCTCGATCTCCTGTCCGCTGACAAAGGAAAGCCGCGGCATGATCGGCGCGCGTGAATTTGCGATGATGCAGCCGCATGCCTATTTCATCACCACGGCGCGGGGTTTTATCCACGACGAGGCGGCGCTGGAGGAAGCGCTGCGCACCAGGCGGATCGCCGGCGCGGGCCTCGACGTCTGGGCCAGGGAGCCGCCGCCGCCGGACCATCCCTTGCTGCAGTTCGACAACGTGCTGGCGAGCCCGCATACGGCGGGCGTCACCAGGGAAGCGCGCGAGAACATGGGCCGGATCGCCGCCGAGCAGATGCTCGATGCGCTCGACGGCAAGCGGCCGGCGCGCATCATCAATCCCGAAGCCTGGGGCGATTACGCCAGGCGCTTCGAGCGGACGTTCGGGTTTACGCCGGGATAGTTGCTCCAGGGCAATTGCCAAGGCGGGCACTGGCACATCGAGTCCGATGGCTGCGGC
>JBAUUA010001019.1:0-3892 GCA_049582465.1 Bradyrhizobium sp.
CCCTTGAGATTATTGTTCTTGTGGCGACACCTTACGGACCTGACGCCGCCGGGTCATCTGCCATCTCGCCAAGCGGCTTTTGCAGCATCTCGCGGGCGACGGCAACAGAGGGGCGTTCGAGCCAGCGCTGGCCGGCAAGAGCGTGTTGCGGCGATGGGCTAACGATCCTCAGGGCGCAGCTCACCGAAGCCCCAGCGACGGCCCACCTCACGGTGATTGCGATAGATTTTAAGTAAGTGCCTGATCCAATTAGATATAAATATATTCCATAATATACCTTATGCGAATCATTGATATGCACGGCCCAATACCGGTACTCCGCGATGCTCTAAACCCGAACCGGGTTGCCTGCTCTGAGCCTTGGCGCCTGGCACCTACTCCAGCTCGAGTGTGGCCAGCCGCAACCGGTTCAACGCGCCATGGAATAGGTTTGGTGCGACCCGCTTGACGGCGTCTTCGGCTCGCGTTTCCTCAGCGACGAACAACGATCGAGTGCCGCGGCGATTTCGGCGGCAGCCATCGGCGCACGCACGACGTCGGCGATACCGGCGATCACCAGACTGTCGGCGCCGATTTCTTCCGCCGATTTGGTCTCCAACACGATCGGCAACCCGGGTGCAGCCTGATGCAATGCTGTCGCAAGTTCGAGCGACGCTTTGACCGAGCCGAAATGAGCCACGAGTAGCGCGTCGAAGCGATCCGGTCTGGCCCGGCACGCGCCCAACGCCGTCTCGGGGTCGGTAAAGCCGACCGGCTCGTAACCGAGCGCGGCCAGCATTTCCTCGTCTCTGAGCAGGCGGGCACTGTCGTCGGCAAGCATCAATATGGTTTGGCCGCGCCCCAGTGGAAGAGGCGTCGCATCCTCCTGCCCCAGAAGCTCCGCCGTCGCCAGGCTGGGCAGCCAGACCTCGAAACGACTGCCCTCGCCCGGCGTGCTCGTCACGTTCATCCTTCCGCCGTGTTCGCGCACGATCGCGCGTACCGTCGACAATCCGAGACCATTCCCGGTCGGACGCGTGGTAAAAAAGGGTTCGAATATCCGCGCCAGGGTGATCCGGTCCATGCCACGGCCGGAATCTTTCACCGCAAGGCGCACATAGCGACCCGGCGCGAGCTCGCCATGGCTGAGCGAGCGCGTGCCGGTCAGCTCGACCAGCTCGGCCTCGAGCTCGATACGCCCCGAATTGTCCATGGCCTGGGCCGCATTGTTGCAGAGATTGAAGATCACCTGCTGCAATTGCTCCGGTTCGCCGGAAACGACGGCGAATGCCGACGGCTCGTGGATCGTGAGCTCGATTTCCGGCGGCAGCGACACCTTCAACAGCGATTCCGCCTCGGCAACCAGCGCCCGCACGCTCACCGGCCTGCGCTGCGCTTCGCGGCGGCGCCCGAATACAAGGATCTGGTCGACGAGATCGCGGGCCCGCTCCGCGCCGCGGCGGATCGCATCGATATTACGACCTAATCGGGCGTCCGAGCCGAGGCGATCTTCGATCACTTCGGAATGGCCGAGAATCCCGCCAAGTATATTGTTGAAGTTGTGGGCGATACCGCTGGTGATGGTACCTACCGCTTCCATGCGGCGGGCCTGCTGCAAACGCGTCTCCAGCCGCGCCCGCTCCTGTTCCATGGTCTGCCGCCCAACCGCATAGACGATGGTGTCGAGCGCCATCCGCAGCAGACTGAGTTCGTTCGGCGCCGTAATGTGACAGGGCCGGCCGACCGCATCGAAGCCGAGCGCGAAGCTGCCACCGTCCGGGCTGACATTGGTCGCGCAAGCCCATCCCCCCAGACCCAAAGCCAGGCATGCGCTTTTGTTTTCTCCTACCGGCAGCCGATCGATGCTTGGAATCTGTACAATGCCGTCGACGACGGGATCGAACTGAGCCGCAAGAGCCGGCGCCTGCTCAGGCCATCCCGGTGGAAAGTCCCTGCCCGGTTTGCTCCAGACGTACGACCGCGGCGCCGGGCCGGTCCGCAAAAAATAGGCTCGGTCCGAACCGATATCCCGCCCCATATCGGCAAGCGCCTGTTCGATCTCGGCATCGATATTTTGCGGCGGCGCGTTGATGAAGCGCATCGAGATGCTTGCGATCACGTGCTCGAGCGCGGCGCGCCGCTGCAGCGCCCTGGCACGCGCGCGCAGCCGCAGCCCAAGATAAACCAGGAACGCCACCAGAAGCAGCGAGGTGCCGTAGAGAACCCGGCGAAACTGCCGTGCGGTTGTCCGCGATGCCAGCTGGCGCACCAGAACCATCGACCGAAGATCGTCCTGGTCGCGTTTTCGCGGCACTGCACGCATCGCCTTCAAGGTATTGTCGACTGCGGGAAGCAGGTCATGAAGCAGGCGTCCATGCGCCAGCAACGGGGTAACGGAATCGCTATCGGAAGGTTGAGCCTGTTCGGCGAGCTCATTCAGCCGGTCCTCGACCTCGCCCGCAGCCGCCGGCGAGGTGTCGAGCGTCAGACGCAGCATCGCCGCCGCAGCGGAGCTGATGGCCGGGCGTAGCTCCGAGGAAACCGGACGGGCGCTGAACCGCCCGAAAAGGGAGAGCGAGTTGTGCAATAGGGCATTGTCACTCTTGAACTGCTCGACCAGCTCTTCCTGCCGGTCGACGGAGGCTGCGAGTTGATCGACCGCCGCCGCCGTCTCGGCGTCGATCATGGCAGTCTGACGTAGTCGATCGAGCGAATTGCGCAGCGCGACAATCTCGTGAACCAACGGGTCGTAATTGCGCAATGTGCCGGCGCGCGCAGTGAAGACATCGCGGTACAGTGCGTTCTCTATCGTTGCGAAATGGTCGATCTCCGCAAGCGCCTGATCGAACAGTTCCGCCTCCGGGTTGATCGCGCGCAGCGACAGCCAGGTGAGCAGCAGAACGAGGAACGAGACGATCGCCACGACCGGTGTCAGCCTCATTGCGACGCTCCGACGACTGGTGCGCCGCGATACGTTCCGGTCAGCGTCTGCAGGAAGGCGACGATGGAATCGATCTGTTGATCCGGCAGCGTTCGATCGAGCTGGGCCGCGGCCATCCTGCGTACCGCCTCATTGAGATTCGGCGCGCTGCCGTCGTGAAAATAGGGCGCCGTCGTCGCCGCGTTGCGCAGGCTGGGAACCCTCACGATTTCGGGCTTGCCGGCGACCAGCCGACGAAATACGCCCTGTCGCTCGAACAGATTGCCCCCGACATTCGCGCCCTGATGGCAGGAACTGCAGCCCAGCGACTTGAACAACTGGTAGCCGTCCACTTCCTTGGCCGACAGCGCCGATACATCGCCGCCCAGCCAGCGGTCAAAACGGCTTCCCGGCGTGAGCAGCGAATTTTCGAAGGTGACGATGGCCTCCAGGAAGCTCGCGCGATCCGGCGGATGGCCGTAGGCTGCGTGAAATTGCTTCACCATCGCCGGATCGGCGTTCAGCTTCCCGAGCACTTCGTCGACGCTGGTGTGCATGTTGGCTGGATTTTCCAGCGACGACTCGGCCTGCGCGCCGAGATCGCGGAAGTTGCCTTCCCAGTTCAGTCGAAAATTGAGTGCCGCATTGAAGATCGTGAGGGTGTCGAAAGGAGCTTTCGACCCGTCATGGGCAACGGTCCTCCGGCCCGCGCTGGCACCATTTGTACGGAGATCATGACAGGAGGAGCATGAGAGCTTTCCGTCACCGGACAGACGCGGGTCGCCGAACAGGCGCTCGCCGAGCTTGAGCTTGAGCGGGTCGGCGGGCGGCGGCGGGGGAATAGGTGTGATCGGTTCCTGGTCGGCCGACGCCTTGGCGGCGGACGCGTCGGAATCCACGACTTGCGCGACCGCGCCGCCCGCCAGCGACAGCAGCAGCAACGCCACGCAAATCCAGGGCGGCCGCAAGCCTGCGCACACGATGGCCGGCATC
>JBAUUA010001020.1:0-5449 GCA_049582465.1 Bradyrhizobium sp.
GCGCTGTCGGACGACCTGAACACGCCGCAGATGATCACCGCATTGCACGGTTTGCGGAATAGCGCGGCGTCAGGAAACGAACGCGATCGTAGTCAGTTCGCTGCCTCCTTGCGGCTTCTCGGCTTCCTGTCCGAAAGCGCTGCGGAATGGAAGGGCCGAAAACAGCAGGCGAGCGGCGTCGACGCCAATCAGGTCGACAATCTGATTTCCGCCCGCGCCGCCGCGCGTGCCCGGAGGGATTTCAAGGAATCCGACCGTATCCGCGACGAACTGGCGGCGATGGGCGTGGTGATAAAGGATTCCAAGGAAGGCACCACCTGGGAGATCGCGCGATGACGAGACCCGATACGCCTTTTCCGAAGCACTGGCGCTATTACATCGTCATCAAATGGGCGGTGATCGTCGCCGCCGTCGTGCTGGCGCTAAAACTGTTCGGAGTATTTTGAGGCCATGGGACAGACGCTGCCCAAACCCGGCTTGCGGCCGTTTCTGCCTGCGGACACGCCCGTGCTGGCGGCGATCTTTGCCGCGGCCATCGAGGAACTGACCGGCGACGACTATGGCGAGGCGCAGCAGCAGGCCTGGGCCAGCGTCGCCGAGGACGAGGAAGCGTTCGGCAAGCGCCTGGCTTCCGAACTCACGCTGATCGCCACCCTGCAGAATTCGCCGGTGGGTTTCGCGGCGCTGAAGGGCGCCGACCATATCGACATGCTCTATGTTCACCCCGGCGCGGTCGGGCAGGGCGTCGCCTCGATGCTGTGCGAGGCGCTGGAAAAGCTGGCCGGGAGCCGCGGAGCCAAAAGCCTCACGGTGGACGCCAGCGACAACGCGGCCGAATTCTTCGCCAAGCGCGGTTACGTCGCAAAACAGCGCAACACCGTCACCGTCAACGGCGAGTGGCTCGCCAACACCACCATGCAGAAGACGCTGGGTGACGGCGCCAAGCCGGGAGCTCCGACATGAGCCGCGAACGCCTCTATCTGTTCGATACCACGCTGCGCGACGGCGCGCAGACCAACGGCGTCGATTTCACGCTGCATGACAAGCAGCTGATCGCGGGCATGCTCGACGAACTCGGCATCGACTATGTCGAGGGCGGCTATCCCGGCGCCAATCCGACCGACACCGAATTCTTCGCCGAGAAGCCGAAGCTCGAACATGCGAGCTTCACGGCGTTCGGCATGACGCGGCGGCCGGGCCGCTCGGCCTCCAACGATCCGGGCCTGGCGGCGTTATTGGAAGCCAAGGCGGACGCGATCTGCTTCGTCGCGAAATCCTCGGCCTATCAGGTGCGCGTCGCGCTGGAGACCACCAACGAGGAAAATCTGGCCTCGATCCGCGACAGCGTGAAGGCCGCCAAGCAGGCTGGCCGCGAGGTCATGCTCGACTGCGAGCATTTCTTCGACGGCTACAAGGAAAATCCGGAATTCGCGCTGGCGTGCGCTAGGGCGGCCTACGATTCCGGCGCGCGCTGGGTGGTGTTGTGCGACACCAACGGCGGCACCATGCCGCACGAGGTCGAGACCATCGTCGCCGAGGTAACAAAACAGATCCCCGGCGATCACGTCGGCATCCACGCCCATAACGACACCGAGCAGGCGGTGGCCAATTCGCTGGCCGCGGTGCGCGCCGGCGCACGGCAAATCCAGGGCACGCTGAACGGGCTCGGCGAGCGCTGCGGCAACGCCAATCTGTGTTCGCTGATCCCGACCCTGCGGCTGAAGCGCGAATTTTCCGATTCCTTCGAGATCGGCGTGTCGCCGGAGCGGATGGCGACCCTGATGAAGGTGTCGCGCACCCTCGACGACATGCTCAACCGCGCCTCGAACCGGCACGCGCCCTATGTCGGCGAAAGCGCCTTCGTCACCAAGACCGGCATTCATGCCTCCGCGGTGCTCAAGGATCCCCAGACCTACGAACACGTCCCGCCCGAAGCGGTCGGCAATCATCGCAAGGTGCTGGTGTCCGACCAGGCCGGGCGCTCCAACGTCATCGCCGAACTCGACCGCGCCGGCATCCCCTACGACAAGAACGATGCGAAACTGCTTCGCCTGGTCGAGGAGATGAAAGACCGCGAGGCCGCCGGTTACGCCTATGAATCCGCTAACGCCTCGTTCGATCTTTTGGCGCGGCGCACGCTCGGAAAAGTGCCGGAATATTTCCGGGTCGAGCAGTTCGACGTCAATGTCGAGCAGCGCTACAACGCCAACGGCCAGCGCGTCACGGTGGCGATGGCTGTGGTGAAGGTCGATGTCGACGGCGAGAAATTGATCTCGGCGGCGGAAGGCAACGGCCCCGTCAACGCGCTCGACGTCGCGTTGCGCAAGGATCTCGGCAAGTACCAGAAATATATCGAAGGCCGGAAGCTGATCGATTACCGCGTGCGTATCCTCAATGGCGGCACCGAAGCCGTGACGCGGGTGCTGATCGAGAGCGAGGACGAGGAGGGGGAGCGGTGGACCACGATCGGGGTGTCACCCAATATCATCGACGCCTCGTTCCAGGCGCTGATGGATTCGGTGATCTACAAGCTGGTGAAATCAGGCGCGCCGGCGTGAGGTTAGTCCGTCATTCCGGGGCGCGTCGAAGACGCGAACCCGGAATCTCGAGGTTCCGGGTTCGACGCTACGCGCCGCCCGGGAACGACGTGTTGAGATCGGCCGCTTTCGGCGAGCGTCCCACATGATCGACCACATTTCCGTCGGCGTCGCTGACCTCGAACGCGCGGCGCGGTTTTACGAAGCGGCACTGGCGCCGCTCGGACTCTCGCGCCTCGTGACACGGCCCGCAACGATCGGCTTCGGCAAGGCCTATCCCGAGTTCTGGATCAATCTGCGCGCCGGCATGGCGCCGGTCACACCGGACAGCGGCGTCCATATCTGCCTGCGCGCGAAATCGACCGCCGATGTCGATGCATTTCACGCCGCGGCGCTGAATGCCGGCGGGCGATCCGACGGCGCGCCCGGGCTGCGCCCGCACGAACGGGTGCGCTATTATCGGCGTTCGTGATCGATCCCGGCGGCAACCGCATCGAGGCGGTGACGTTTCCGGCGGACTGATGCAAGGCCTAAAGCCGGCGCGCGATTTCAGGCGCGAGTTCCTCGGCGCCCTCCGGTATCCGCGCCGCGGCGGCGCGCAACCGTGGCAGGATGTCCTCGACCCGTTCCGCCTTCAGAATATCGACCGCCAGCGATGGGCGGATGAATTCGGTGGCGCGCATGTGCGCGAGCAAGGCGAGCAGCGGTTCCCAGAAGCCGTCGATATTGCCGAGCAGCACCGGCTTGGAGTGGCGGCCGAGCTGCTGCCAGGTCAGTTGCTCCACCAGTTCCTCTAGCGTGCCGACGCCGCCGGGCAACGCCACGAACGCGTCGGAACGCTCGAACATCAGCCGCTTGCGTTCGTGCATGTCCGGCGTCACGATCATTTCCTGAACGCGCTTGAGGGCGTTTTCGCGGCTCGTGAGGAAGTCGGGGATAATGCCGGTCACGACGCCGCCGTGATCGAGCACCGATGTCGCCACCGCGCCCATCAGCCCGATCGAGCCGCCGCCATAGACAAGGCGAATGCGATTCTCGGCGAGAATCTTCCCAAACGCGATGGCTGCTTCGATGAAGCGGGGATTTGTACCGGGGCCGGAGCCGCAATAGACGCAGACAGTCCTGATTTTATTCGTCATGTCGGGCATGTGGCACCGCAGCGTAAGAGCGTCAACCCCGAACGATTCGCTTGGGCTTGTGAAACTATCCGTAAATGCCCGGGATTCGTCAAAGAATCGCGGCTAATTAAGGGTGCACGCGGCGTTCAAACGCACTATATGACGGGCACGATGCAGAAAAGCAGAAAACGCGAGACCGCTACGCTCCAGGCTCTTGATTGATGGCTCATCACCACTCGGCCCACGGCGCCGGCGAAGCGCTGACGTCCTCCCTTAATTCAGCCGAGAAGGCGACCCTGATCGGGACGCTGGCGCATCTGTGGCCGTATATCTGGCCCGGCGATCGCGCCGATCTCAAGATGCGCGTGGTCTGGTCGGTGGTTCTGCTGCTCATCGCCAAGGTGGCGACGCTCGCGGTGCCGTTCACCTTCAAATGGGCGATCGACGCATTGACCGGCGCGGATACCGCGCCCGTCCAATCGTCGAACTGGGCGTTGTGGCTGATCGCCTCGCCCTTCATCATGACCCTGAGCTACGGCGGCTTGCGCGTGCTGATGGCGGTGCTGACGCAGTGGCGCGACGGCATCTTCGCGCGTGTGGCGATGCATGCGGTGCGCAAGCTCGCCTACCGCACCTTCGTCCACATGCATGAGCTCTCGCTGCGCTTTCACCTGGAGCGCAAGACCGGGGGACTGACGCGCGTGCTGGAGCGCGGCCGTTTGGGCATCGAAGTCATCGTGCGCATGGTGATCCTGCAACTGGTCCCGACCGTCGTCGAGGTTGCGCTGCTGATGGCGGTATTGTTGTGGAAGTTCGACTGGCGCTACGTGCTGGCGACCATGATCACGGTCGTGATCTTCATGTATTACACCTACATCGCGACCGAATGGCGGATCGAGATCCGCCGCAAGATGAACGAATCCGATACCGACGCCAACACCAAGGCGATCGACTCGCTCCTGAACTACGAGACGGTGAAGTATTTCAGCGCCGAGGAACGCGAAGCCCAGCGCTACGACCGGTCGATGGAGGGCTATGAGCGGGCCAGCGTCAAGACCTATACCTCGCTCGCGGTTCTCAACACCGGGCAGGCGATCATCTTCACCGCCGGCCTCACCGCGACCATGGTGATGTGCGCGATCGGCGTTCGCAACGGCACCAATACGGTCGGCGATTTCGTCATGGTCAACGCCATGATGATCCAGCTCTACCAGCCCTTGAATTTCATGGGCATGGTCTATCGCGAGATCAAGCAGGCGATCATCGACATCGAGAAGATGTTCAACGTGCTGTCGCGCAATCCCGAGATCACCGACGATCCCGGCGCCAGGCCGCTGGTCGTGACCGCGGGCAATGTGCGCTTCGACGATGTGCGCTTTTCCTATGATCCCGAGCGGGCGATCCTGAAGGGACTGAGCTTCGAGGTGCCGGCCGGCAAGACGGTCGCGATCGTCGGGCCGTCCGGCGCCGGCAAATCGACCATCTCGCGCCTCCTGTTCCGCCTCTACGACGTCTCCAGCGGCAGGATCCTGATCGACGGCCAGGATATCCGCAACGTCACGCAATCGTCGCTGCGGGCCTCGATCGGCATGGTGCCGCAGGACACGGTGCTGTTCAACGACACCATCCGCTATAACATCCGCTACGGCCGCTGGAACGCCACCGACGCCGAAGTCGAACAGGCGGCGCAGCTCGCGCAAATCGATCCGTTCATCCGGATGTCGCCCAAGGGGTACGAGACGCAAGTCGGCGAGCGCGGCCTGAAACTGTCGGGCGGCGAGAAGCAGCGTGTCG